>JAHIVC010000052.1 GCA_018816945.1 Bacteroidota bacterium
CAAAGGACTCCAATGCAAACAAATTAATATAATACCACCATAGTAATTCACTTTTAAATCCACTTTCTTTTTTTATCGGTAATTCTTCGTTAAAATATTTAAGCACACCTTCTCTGAACCTTTTATAATCGTCCTTATGAAACTCACCACCATAATATGAGAACTTGTCCTTCAATGAATTTACACTATCAAGAGGATTTCGAATGATATATATGAACTTACAATCGGGATCGTATTTTCTAAAAATTCCATATCGACCGTTCCCTCTAATAATTTTAATTAATTTGGCATTATCCTTCTGTATTGGGTTAAAAATTTTGTGAAGAAACGAATCATCTATGTTTTCTGTATTTTTAATAAATAATGGAAGTGCCAAATGAGATGCGATTCCTTCATGACTGATTGAGTCAGTATATTTAAAATTACCTTTCACATTTTCATAAAAATCATTAAATGAATTTATATCCCAAAGAAAAGGTTCATATACAAAATCAACTTCATTGTACTTATCGATAAGAATTTTTTGCAATAATGCATAGATTGCTGTAGTTCCTGAACGGGCTGATCCAATTATACAAACTTTCATTTTGTAACAATAATTTAGTAATTAACATTTATCATATCAATATTCATTTCAATAGCACAATCTGCGATTCCATATATTCCAACGGGCGATTCAACAATTTTAAAAACACTTGCATCTATTATTCGACCGTAAAAAATGAGTTTTTCGCCTACTGTTGAAGAAACACCGCAATTCAGGTAATAGGTTCCCAATAATAAATTCGCTATAAACTTCCATTTAATCGTAACCCTGTCAGTTTTGTTAAAATCCAATCTTGTTGCTAAAAGATCCAGATGATCAGGGATTGTAGCACCGACTAACATTTGCCCCTGCTCAGTTTTTATTTGCATACCAAACGAAATGTCCTTTAAATTTTCTAAAAACAAAACATTATATTGATAAATGTAAGTCATTCCAGAAACTAAAGCATTGACTCTTCTTCCATCTAATGAAAAAATACCAATTAAAGAAAATTCCACCTTACTATCTATATATTCAACAGTGCTCTTAGGATTTAAACCATCAATAAAATAATCTTTTAGAGGATAGTTCTTAACTGAATTTCTGGATAGTTCATAGTTAAATTTAAAATCATTTTTTAAATTCTCATTTACTTGTATATTATAATCAGTAATATCCTTCTGAATTTGCCTAACTAATAAGTCATGAGAAATTATTTTTGAGAAAATCATTTTTTGATAAATACTAGTGATCATTTTGGGAATCCCATTTGCCAAGACCTGACCTTTATCAATTAGAATCGCACGAGAACAAAGTAGGTTAACAGAACTAATTGAGTGACTGACATATAATATGGTTTTACCAGCTTTGAAGAATGTTTCCATTTTAGCAAAGCATTTTCTTCTAAACAACTCATCCCCTACCGATAAGACTTCATCCAAGATAAGAATATCAGGGTCAATATTAACGGAGACAGCAAATGCCAATCTAGCTTTCATTCCACTTGAGTATGTTTTCAGAGGTTGGTAAATAAAATCACCAATTTCAGCAAATTCAAGAATCTGATCAATTCGTTCTTCCATATCCTTTCGTGAAAACCCCATTAAGGAAGAATAAAAGAAAATGTTCTCGATTCCCGTAAATTCAGGATTAAAGCCCGAACCAAGCTCTAATAAAGGGACTATTTTACCTTGGGTAAATACTTGGCCATTTGAAGGTGTTAAGATGCCTGAAATTATTTTTAACAAAGTTGATTTCCCTGAACCATTCCGTCCAATGATGCCGAGAATTTCTCCTTTACGTACTTCCAAATTAATATTTTCAAGCGCGTAAAAATCCCTATGGAATACTTTTCTAAGTGGGTGTAATGATTCCTTTAATCTGTCGACTTTACTTTTATATAACTTATACCTTTTTGAGATATTTGATAACTGTATGACTACTTCCTTTTCATCCATTTAATTCTATTTAGGTAACATCGGCAAAATGAGGCCTTAATTTTTTAAAAACTAATATCCCAGCTATTAGAATAATAAATGTGAGAGTCCAGAAATATAAAGTCAAAACTGGATACTCCCAAAATCCAGTCTTAAATAAAAGGCTATCTCTGTAACCATTAACAATATAATACAATGGATTAAATTGCATTATAATGGCAATATCCTTAGGTAATTCTTTAATATTCCAGAAGATTGGTGTTAGGAAGAATAGAACCCTATTTATAATGCTAATAATATTCTTTATATCGGGAAAAAACAAATTGATTGAAGACGTAAGCCAAGCCAAACCAGTGATTAAAACGACGAAACAAAATATATAATATAAAAGTTGTATCCAAAATAATGAAGGCTGAATCTTATTTACCAGGAGTAATAATATTGCAATAATTACAATTATGGCATGAAGCATTAAACTTGAAAGAATCTTAACAATAGGTAAAATAGCAATTCTGAAATTTACCTTTCTTATCAAAAAAGAATACTCTTTAATACTATTAACAACAGCCATTAAGGTTGTGCTAAATAATTCATAAGAAATATATCCGGTAATAAGATAGGTAATATAAGGTACCCCTAAGGTATTTATATGCCCGTATCTAAATCCAAAAACAAGGTATAATATGATTATAAATGCTAAAGGGTCAAATATTGACCATGCCAATCCAAATATATTTTTTATATATTTTGAAGAAAAATCACGTTTTGTCAACTCTAAAATAACATTTCTATTCTCCTTAAGCTGAGATAGAAAATCTATTCCTTCAACAAATAAGCGGCTTATATTCATTACACCTTATTATAATTATATAGTAAATTGTTACATTTCATTCTGTTCAGAATCCATTTCAGTAATATTCTCTATTTCTGCGCGCTTAAGTTTCTCTCTCAGTACATTCATCTCCTGCTTCATCAATCCAATGTCCTGGCCAATTGATTTAATCCAGAAAGATTGTTTAGAAATGATGAGGGAAAACTCAATCATAATGATAAATAGGGCCATTATTAAAATCATAAATAAGGCAGCCGGAGGATAGGCTATTCCTAAAATATCTGCCATCCATTCAAGTCCGTTACGCCATATAGAAAACAGAACAAACACACTTGTGAAAAACAACCAAAGAATGGAATATTCTTCCTTTAAACGATGTTGCCGGATTAAAATAATGATAAAGATTAAAAGTGAAACACTTCCTGCGATGGCAATTATTTGTATCCTGTTATCCATGACACTCTAATTTAATTTTTTAATTTTTTTGACCTTAAGGCCGCCATGGCCATTGATAATAAAACTTTAACGATATAATAGGGGCCCTTCCAGGTTGGGATTGAAGACACGCCGCCTTGCCGCTCACGCATTTGGGTAAATACCTCCTTCATTCTAAACCCATTTTTACCTAGCAGGATAATAAGTTCAGGTTCCGGAAAATCAACCGGATAATGTGTCGCTAAAAATTCAATCGCTTTTCGATTATAAGCCCTAAAACCGGATGTTTGATCGGCAATCCGTTGTCTGACAAAGAAATAGCTAAAGAGCCTCAATACGTATATGCCAATCATTCTGAATGATTTGGGTTGATAAGTTTGGGTTTTCTGTATAAACCTGGATCCAATCACACAATCTGCGTCTCCTGCCATGATGGGTTTAATTATTTTAATAATCTCCTCAATCATGTGCTGACCGTCACCATCAAATTGCAGAGCGATTGGATAATCGTGCTCTTTCGCGAATTTAAAACCGGTTTGCACACTTGCCCCGATTCCCATGTTATAAGGTAGATTAATCACAGATGCCAATTTTGTTTTTTCGGCAAGCTTTCCGGTTTCATCAGCAGAACCGTCATTTACAACCAACAAATCAAAGGTCGGATATTCCTGCTTAATGGCAGATATAACCTCCACAATGCTTGCGGCTTCATTAAATGCCGGAATGATCACCAAAACTTTTTCCATCATTATTATTTTTGAATTATTAACCTCTGCTTACAATTCTCCAATAAGGTTTCATCAATCTGAGCTCCATATTCCATTGCCTTCAAAAAATCACTGTATGCCTGTTCAAAATTATTTTGTTCAAGATAACAAATTCCACGGAGTTTTAATACTTCTCCATCTTTTGCATTGAATTGCAATGAAGTGTTTAAATCTTTTATGGATAAATCAAACCGACGAATTGCATAAAAAGCCTTTGCCCTGTTATTGTATGCATTGCTTAGTCTCGGTTCAATTTCAAGGGCTTTATTCAAATCAATGATTGCATCTTCATATTTCCCAAGGTTCAACATCACCTGACCACGATTATTTAAAGCAGCTGCAAAATTCGGATTTAGTTGAATGGCTTTATTTAAATCATTGAGTGCATTTTGGATTTCTCCTTTAAATAAATATGCATTTGCCCGATTAAACCAAGCTGACTCAAGTTCGGGTTTTAATTCAATAGCTTTTGAACAATCATCAATTGCAGCATCAAAATCTTTCATTCGTAGTCTTGCAATACCTCTGGTATCGAATGCTTCAGCAAATTTATCATTGAGTGAAATTGACTGATTTAAATCCCTGATGGCGTCTTCTGTTCGGTTAAGAACCAGAAGTGCCTCTGCCCTATTGTAATAAACCTGATCGTTCTCAGGTTCTATTTTATTAGCGATATTAAACTGCTCAATGGCAGGCACCGGCTTAAACAAATGAAAATATGCAATGCCAAGATTTAAATGTGGTCGAGCTTTTGCAGGTGACTTTTGCACCACGTCGTACCATAATGCAAGTTTTGTTTTCCATACTGTATTTCGAACTAGTGTTAAACAGCCATATACCACTATAATTAAGGAGAAAACCATAATTAATTGGCCTTGCTTAATTTTTCTCAATAGCTCAATGAGCGCAAGCACCAGAATTATCGCAAATCCCATCATTGGCAAATACAAACGATGTTCAAATATTACATCCCTGATCGGAATGATACTCGATTCAACCATAAGCGTTATAAAAAACCAGGCAATTCCATATGAAATTAATGGGTGTTTGCGGTAGATCGTAAAAGCAGAAACCAGCAAACTGATGACAACAACGCCACTAATCAACTCATCTATCCCCCACAATGATTTGGAAATCACAAAATCATAATCCAAATTTTGTGAAATCGGCAGGACAAGTAACTGAACATATTTTACAATTACCCGAATTTGGGTAATAAAGTATTCGTATCGACTAATACTTTCTGTTTCTTTGGGAAGAAGTCCTCCAAGAATGACTACAAAAGATGAAATCAAAATAGCAATAACTCCGGTAAGCAATAATTTATTAAACCGTTTTCCTTCATTATTTCTGATAAAAAAGAATTCGATCAATAAAAAAGCAATAGGTAAAGTAACTGCAATTTGTTTGGAAAGAACCGATGCGATCGCTGTAATAATCGTTAAAACATAAAAAGATACAAACTTAATATATAACTCCCCTTTCACCTGCGACAACCTTGCCTTTAAATAAAAAAAACTTGATGCAATATAAAAAAGCCCTGCCAGAGAAGTCATTCGTTGAATGATATAACTCACAGCCTGTGTTTGAATCGGATGGCACAAAAAAATCAATGCGATAAATAATGCAGTGAGTTTTTCTTTTCCTATGATTTTATTTGAATGGACTACCTTTTGAGAAAGTAATAAAAGTGTGAAGAAGTAGACCAAAATACTTGTCAGAAGATGAACCATCAAATTAAAGACATGGTAGCCGAATACGTTTGTTCCATTTAATGATCTGTTTATAGCTAGCGTAAAATATGACAAAGGGCGATCATTAATTCTGGTCCAACTTGAAAATTCTGAATACAGGGAAAGATCATTAAACTTATTTTGCTGAACAATATGCACGCCATCATCGAACTGAAACTCTCCATAAAAACTATTGGAATAGATAATAGTTCCTAATACAATTATCAGAAGACATGAGAATAAATGAGTTCTATTTTTTAATAATTCCAATTGGTGCATATTAGTTGCAACAAATATAATATCTTTTAAAACATTAGATATACGTTGCGGATCATAATAAAAGAAGGAGGAAATATTCAGAGATAACTATCTGCTGAACATTTCCTCCCAAGAGTGAAAACAAGCTATTCCTAATATTTATAGCCTGCTTTATGTAATTCTTTTAAGGTTTTAATAGGTTTTGGTGGATTTAAATATCCCGCAAGGAATTTATAAATTTTTACCCGTATTTCTTTTGCTGCTTTGGTATCAATGCGGTCGAACGAGTGGCCACCGGGCATATCTTTAAAAATTTCATACTCAAACTTTTTACCATCGGCTTTCAACGATTTGATCAAATGTTCAACTTCTAAAACATTCACGTCTTCATCGTTGGTATTGGTATGGATTAATAGCGGAGTTTTTAATTTTTCGGTATGCCAGGCTGGTGATCTGCGTCGATATTCCTCAACATTTTCATCAGCAGGTTTTCCAATATGATAATCTGCAGAAAATAAATCACGATAACCCTGATTTTTATAACCCATTCTTGCAATCAAGTCACTTACGGGTACCCCTGCAAAACCAACTTTATAGCTTTCAGGATGATCATAAAGATTGAAAAGAGTGATCAAGCCACCATGGCTCCAACCAATTAACCCAACTCTGTCTTTATCCACAAATTCGTAATTTTCAACCATGTAGGCCCTACTTGCATCCACATCTTCTACCTCAAGCCCTCCGTAATCAATTTTTTCATAAAAGCCCTTGCCATAGCCGGTACTTCCTCGATAATCGGCAGCTACTACGATATAGCCTTGAGATACCATCTCACGAATAATATGGGTGTAATAGGTTGTGACATTAGCATGAACTCCACCATGTGGAAAAACAAGTAAAGGGTACTTTTTATTTACATCAATATCTTTAGGAATAAAAATGTACGCCCAAAATTTGGTAGGATTGCCTGCCCCCTGACCAGTTGGGTTTTTCTCATTAGCTGCAGGTGGCCCATACATATATACTTTATCAACAAAGGCAACATCTCCCACTCTTTGAAACCAAAGCAAATCATCAATTGATTTTTCCATAACATCAAGACGATGATCAAGGTTTTTATTATCATTTTTCAAGGACTTAATGTCTTTGCTTAGTTGTTCCAGATTTTGTGCAGAAGCACCAAGACCAACAAATACAATTCCTGTTAGCAGAAATAATTTGGTTAATTTAAATAACTTTTTCATCGGATTGATTTTATAATTTTTTCGTCTACGAATTTAGAAAAAATGATTTAATTAATGGTATCTTGAATGGAATTAATCGACAATCTTGAGGATATATCCTACTCGTCGGATGGTCTCTAAGTTAATTGACGGATCGCTTTGGAAATATTTTCTAAGTCGACTGATAAAAACATCCATTGATCGCCCCAAAAAGTAGTCATTATTTCCCCAAAGATCAGAAAGAATATTTTCACGTTTTACGGTTTGATTAAGATGCTCGATCAAATATTTAAGAAGTTCGGCTTCACGCAATGTCAAACAATGAACCTGATCAGGACCCTTTAGTTTTAAGCTTCCGAAATTAAAGATAAACTTACCAACGCTAAACTCATTTAATTCATTGGGACCAATTTTGGTTTTCCTGTTCAGTAGATTTTGAATACGTTGCACTAACTCTTCTATTTCAAAGGGTTTGCAAATATAATCGTCTGCAATTGCCAATCCTTTTAGCCGGTCTTCTTTCAAATTTCTGGCTGTCAGGAAAACAATCCACATATCCGGATTATCTTTTTTAATATCGGCAGCAAGCGAAAAACCATCCTTTTTTGGAAGCATGATGTCTAGAATACAAAGATCAGGTCTGCTGGTTTTATATTTATTCCAGCCATCCTCCCCATCTTCGGCAGTTATCACTTCAAAATTCTGCATTTGTAAAAAAGAGGTCAACAAATTGCGAAAATCCCGTTCATCTTCGACTAATAGTAATCGACTCATTTGTTATTTTTTTAATTTGATAAAAAATGTAGTACCTATATTTAATTCACTTTCCAACCATAACTCTCCTCCATGTGCTTCAATGATACTTTTAACGTAAAACAAACCCAAACCCAATCCTTTGGTATTATGCACGGATGAAGTATTAACCCTGTAAAATTTTTCGAAGATATGTTTCTGATCATTCGGATTGATCCCGATCCCATTATCCTTGATTTTTAAAATCATTTCATCCGGATTAACAATTAAATCAATGATAAGATTTAATTCACCTCTTTTATACTTAACCGCGTTATCCAATAAATTATTTAAGGCTATTGACAACTGAAATGCATCAGCGTAAATAAAAAATGCACTCCGTGGGATGAATGTTTTTATCTGTACTTCCTCATGCACCAACTTAAAACTATCAATTTTTTCATTTAAAAAATGGACAAAATCGATTTGTTTGAGTACAAGATTAATTTTTTGCTTCTCCCACATGCTGATATCCAGTATTTGATCAATGATTTGTGTTAGGTGTTTATTTTGACGGGAGATTATGTTCGAATACTCTTTAATCTTAAGCGGGTTCTTCACTATATCTTCGTTCGACAAACCTTGGTTAGCAAGTGAAATTGTAGATAGCGGTGTTTTTAATTCATGCGTCATGTTATTGATAAAATCTGATTTTAAATCAGAAATCTTTTTCTGTTTCATTAAATTTCTGAGGGTAAAATAAAATACCAGACTGATGATCAAAATTGAAACCGTAATGAGGACAAGAACTCCTATCATTTCACTATATATTACCTGACGTTTTCTGGTAAAGTCAACATAAACATCAAAATTTACCGAGAAAAAACTTCGTTCGACCCGGAAATTATCCAGAAGCACGCCCTGAAGATTTTGATTGAGTACCCTTGAATTCACATCTCCAAGAATTAGGGTATCATTCCTGACTATTGGGAAATCATCAAAATCGTTAATGACTGTATAATCGTGAATAATAAATCCAGCCCGTAAATTTGGATCCATATTCTGTTGATTTAATTTATAACTGATCCTATTACTGAAAGGTTCCGTAACTGTCATGATACTCATCACATTATCATAAAATGTCGCCTTCAGAGAATCTGATAATTTAGGATCATTAATATATCCAATTCCCTTAAAATAAAAACTGATTTTATCCATGTACCAATACATCGAATCAAGACCAAGTTCCGGCGAATAATCATTAAGCTCATCCATAGCCTCTCGGATTACCTGATTATATCTTGTATCAAAATCATGCGATCTCACTTGATATACATTGATGATGGTATAAAATTGAATCGATAAAAATACAATTAATGCAAACAAGGAAGCACTAACGATGATGTGTGGTTTCATTAACAATTACTTTATTAAAAACTGAATGCTAAACATCTGATTTATTAACGAATGAATCATTTTACAGAAATTATCATTTAGAACTCATTTGTTGAATTTTGAATAAAATTAATGCTTTTTCCCAATTTATAAACGCATTAACCAAACGTTAACCAAGCATTAACATCATATCTTGAATTGAGTATTTAATTTTACATCATAAAAATATTTTAAATAATTAAATTTTATACAAATGAAAACACAGGCAACAATTATCCTAATTATCTGCTTATTCGTAGCCCCGGGCTTAGCAATGAGCCAATCAACCGGAACCAGCAAATCAAAAGAAGAACAAGAAATTGAGAAGTTCAAGGAAGCGAGAAAACATTTATATAATATGGACAGTATCATTGCTCCTTCAATGAGAACAGTAGGCAAGGCATTTTCAGGTACTACATGGTCTGCTTCTTCCGATAATTATTTTCAATTACTAGATAATACGAAAAACTCTACGCTATCCTTTCGTAAAGAATTTGATGAAAAAAAGAACATTGAACGATCATATGAAATGGAGTTCGATAAGGAACAGAAATCATTGGAAATCCGCATTTCAGCAGAAGCAAGAGAAGGCCGTATCAAAATCATGATTAACAAACCAAACGGCAAAGAATTTAAATCATTAGAAATTGATGGTGAAGAAAGCCTGAACTGGAACCAGACTATTAACGCCTATACCGATGAAAATAAAAAAGATTTTGCCGGAACCTGGGTGGTGAAAGTATCTACCACGGCTGCCATAGGTTATTATAATGTAAAACTTACGGTGAGATAAGCCCTCATATAAACTTTTGTGCGAATTAGAGTGAAGTTCATTTTTATAACAAACCCACCCTGCTTTAAAAGGTCAGAGTGGGTTTGTTAATTTACCGATTTAGGTTACAATTCTACTTGTAACCTGCCTCTCTTTCTTTTGCTTTCCGATCCCACTCAGGCAATACAATTTTCTTAAACTCCTCTTTCTCCTGAATAAGTTTCTCCATTGGTAAACCAATAAATTTTTGAGCTTTGGTTTTTGTGGCAATATCAGGATAAGGAATTTCACTATTTATTCCATGATTGGCTAAAACACGTGCCAATAAAATCCTTGCTTCCTGCGCATTGTCGATCGCTTTGCCAACTACCCTTGAGGTTTCAAGTGGTGAGTGGAACGATCCACCATGACTGGCAGCAACATAATCCCAGAACCATTGAGCTGCCCTGATTTTTTGCAATACATCTTTCATTTCTACTTCGGTAGCCCCGGCATCCCACGCAGCCTTCGCTTCAACATGAGCACGAACGAGTTGAACTTCCGCCTGATCACGAATTTCAATAACTTTCATCTGACGATCATAAACATTTTTAGCTAAGGTAGATTCACTTTCACGATGACATACCTGACACGATGCGGAGATGTTATCAAGTGGACTTACCATTTTATGATTCGTAAATTTTTGCCCGCCCTGGCTTTGATATGGCATGTGGCAATCAGCACAGCTTACTCCTCTTTCAGCATGAATTCCGGTTTGATAAACTTCATATCCGGGATGTTGTGCCTTTAGCATAGGCGCTTTACTTAAACTATGTGTCCAATCTGCAAATCCAATTTCGTTATAATAATCCAGCATATCTTCTGCTGTCTGGCCATTTTTCCATGGAAAGGTTAAATAAGGAACGCCTTCAACAGGAACTTTCTTGTTAAAATAATATTCAACATGGCACTGTGCACAAACCAATGAGCGCATTTCCTGATGGCTGGCCTGCCCGATGTCTTTACCCATCGCTTGAAATCCTTCAATTAAAGCTGGCCTGGTAATACGTAAATCCATGGTTTCATTATCATGGCAGTCGGCACATCCAATTGAATTCACTATCTCTGCTCCTTTATCCTCCCATTGCCCTTTATAAAACTCAGCAATTCCATTTTCTTTCATAAGTCTAGGAACATCCGGACTTTTACAAGTCCAGCATGTTGCGGGCATAGGTCCTTGAGCCGGTTTGATTGGCCCACCTGTTCGTAATGTATTTCTGGTGTCTTCAATGGCATAAAAATGTCCACGGCCTTGTTTATAATCTGTCGAAAATCCATATCCTACCCAAAGTACAACCAACCTGGGATCAACTTCTAACATATCAATCACGGCATTCCCATTATATAAAGTACGGAAAGAGGTGTCGGATGTTTTCATGTAGGATTCATACTCCATAGGATAGTTTTTACCCCATTCGCTATTTCGAGGCTCGAACTCACTTAACTTAACTCTTGGTTGATAAGCAAAAACTGCTTCAACTCTACGCTCAGTAATTGACGAGGCTAAAAGTCCCAGCAAGAAAACAACCACGATACTGGCCACAAATAAAACCCAATTAACCCAGGCCTTTCGATTTGAATTTTGATTAGCTCTTTTCATTTCTATACTTATTATATTATTTCTTTTCCTGATCTGTTCTTAACCACTTAGGAACCGGACTTGATAAAACCGGAACTCTTGCATATGGAACGCTCGATAAACTGTTCACTCTGCCGTGTGGCACCTCCCGATGACAATCCCAGCATAATCTGTCCTTGAACTGATTATGAAACACTTCCGTTTGTACCAATAATTTTGATTCCGTAATTAACTCATGATGACATCGTACGCAATTATCCTGAACTACTTTTATTCCGGCCGATTTGATGAAGATGGTTTGTGGTTCCAAACGAGCAGTGAATATGGTGGCATGTCGAATTCCATCCTTCGCTTTAAAAAACCATTTATTTGCAGCATTGTTATGCGGAACATGACAATCGTTACAAACTGCTCTTTCGCGATGCGAGCTATGGCCCCATGTTGAATATTCAGGAGCCATGATATGACAATTAACACAAGTTGCGGGATCATCAGAAAGATAGGAAATGGCATTTGAAGTGTAAAAAGCATACAAGCTGATTCCAACAATTGATCCTGCAATTATCGCTGCTATCGTTTTCCAACCTTTTGGCGGAGTAAGAAATCTTAGTAATTCGAACATCGTGATCTCATTTGATATAAAAAAATCGCGCTAAATTTAGGTATTCCTGTACTTTTTTTCGTAATCAAATTTACATAAAAATCACATTAAAAAACACCTCAATTTGACAATATTTGGCAGATTAAGTCAATTTATATTGAATCCAAATTACTTACGCTTTTTGCGCACATAAAGCTTGATCCAAACCACGACTCCACTTAAAATAGTCGTAAAAGCTAATAAACCAAGGATAGGTATAATAAGGATGTATAGATCACCAAAAATAAACTTGAAGAAGCGCCCGGTATGAACTTCCAGGGCAAAATTCCATAAAGACATTGGCGATTTTTGAAGCATTTGATATGACATTTCGGTAAATTTCACTCTTGAATTTAAAGGAATTATGCCTGCATTATAATCAATGTGGTATTCCGCTCCGTCATTTTTTTCAATGAAACCAGCCGCCATAAACTGCCCTATGGGTGGACCTGCCCTATCGATATTGAATTGGGTTGATTTCGAAATATAATCCTGCACAAATCCATGATCAGGTATCCAACGATAAAGCCCATAAAAAGAGCCTATCAAGTAATCACCAAGTCCAATTTTTTTAAAAACATTAATCCCCATAATCGAAACGGGAGGTTGCACCGGAGCTAAAACAGGCGCTGATTTAAAGTGATCCTCTGAAAAATAAATTCCTTCGACCGTACCGATTAAAAAGCGATCCAATTCTTCATCGTAAAGAATGTCGCGGAATCGATCAAACCAAGGATTTGGATTGTCAAGATTCGTATATTTTAACTTTGCTACACGCGAGTTGACGATGGCTATAAGCATTGGCGGTCGTAAAAACATTCCGCTTATGGTAGTAATCATCAAGAGCACTGCGAGCCAGATTCCGATTTTATTATGCCATTTGATCGAAAATTTATTAAACTGTTTAATTTTACTATTGTCCTTATCTTTGTTTTTTCGTCTGCGAATAATACCGGGAGAAAAATAATATACCAATCCTGTAATGGCCAAAACAATAAAAACAATTGCCACCAGATCGACAATTAATTTCCCAATCTTACCATAAATCTCGCCACTATGGATTACCCATAAAGTTTTAAAAAGGCCTATTTTATTGTCGTAACCAGAAGGTGCAAAAACTTTAATTTCCGAGAATTGATAATTACCCGGATTATCTATTGATGCTAAAATATGAGAGCGTGTCATCACATAAACAGAGTCGTTGGCGAATGCCAGTCCAACTGTTTGTTCTTCATCAACGGGCAATTTTATTTTTTGCCACCCATCATTCTGATAAATGTACAAACCAAATAGAGTTGCCGCTAATAAACTCCCATTTTCGGTTTTTAATAACTTAAATATTTTTCGGTTATCAATCCCAGAACGGAAACCTTTATTGAAATCAGTAAAGCTTGAATAGGAAGAATCAGTGAGCCAAACACCAATATTGCCATAAACTAGCAAACTATCCGAGTTAATCTGGATCGATCCTTTTAGTGAAGCATTATTCCAATTCTTATACTGATATTCACCTGCCAGATATTTCCGGTTTACCTCAAAATTAGCAAAAGTTTGCCGATGATTTAAAACTATACCTGACAAACACCAGAAAAACAAAAAGAAGGCAGCAATCAGTCCGGGCCATCTATGAAGCCACTTTAAAAATTTAAGGAAACGATTCTTCTTCATAAGCTTGATCCGGGCAAATAAGGTTTAGCCTTTAAAGAAATAAGTATAAAAAACGGGTCCCTCTTGCTTCGACCAGAATTGAAAACCCATGGCTTTTACCTTATCGATAAGTGGTGCGGGAAGAAAAGGCGTAATAAGTTCATAAATTTGTCCCTTTTCAATTTTATAAGCTCCTGCAACAACCTCTGGCAGCGGATGGCCACCATCGGCGATAATTTCGCGTGCATCAAAAGTGTATTCAATTTTGTCGGTAGCAAACCAAGCTGGTGCAACCGTATTTTCGATATTTGTCGGGTGTGAATGATCCATATTTTCTTGTCCTACTTTGTTTCGTAAATTATTAATTAACTGATCTAATGCAATGCCTCCAACCAGAGCAGCTTGTTGTAAGCTGGTTACCCTAGCAATGGTTCTTCTAAAAATCGGATTTTTCAGCTTTTTAAAAGTGGGAACCATCTCAATTAACACTTCCTCCAATTGTGGAAAATGATCAAGAAGTTCCCCTATATTTGTTTTAGGTATTATTTGTAAATTTGCGTTATTCATACAGCTACTCATTTTTCGAATAAGATAAAAGTCTTTGGTCTCCTTCTAATTTTCTTTTTGCGGTTAAATCTTGAGACACTTCTAAGGTGCCTATAAAATTTCCGCTTTTATCATTCAATGCGATGTATTCGATGTGGATAAATTTACCCCCCATCTGAATCCAGAATGGAGCTTTGCTTTGTTTTCCCGAACTAAAATCTTTCAAAATTTCCTCGACAATCCCAACACTTGATGGCGGATGACAAAGTTTAACATCCCGATTTAAGATGGCCCGGTTTCGGTCGAAGATTCTTTCTTCCGATTGGGAAAAATATTTCACTTTTTCATTTTTATCCACAAAGGTCATATCAATAGGTAATGAATTTAAAATGGCTTCTAGTTCAGTTTTGGTAAAGCTTCCGCTTGATAATTGAATCATTTCTTTATCTTCGGAGGAAGCATTTGTTTTCTGAACCATTCCTTCAGGTTTCCATTCCTCTTTCGGATCGTAAAGGCAAAATCCGATTTCCAAAGTCTGTTCCTGAATTTCATACCACTCAATGTCTGTAAGTTTATCCATGGTCATCGGAAATAGGATTTCTTCTTCCTTCAAAGTCATATCCTCAACTGCGCTTAATGCCGGCGATAATACCATTTCAATTAACACCTTTACTTCATCAAGAGAAATGCCTTCTGTTATATCAAGTGTTTCTAAGGCAGCTTTTAAAAAACCCCTGGTTTCATCATGTTTGCCCCACATTACTTTAGGCGGCCCGGTAATCCCATATTTTTCAAGATAAGGAAATAATAAATTTTCCTTACGTCGATAATGTTTATCAACATCCATCAATGCATTAAACAGTCCTTTTAATTTCATAAATTTTGATGGAATATGATCATCAGCAAGTCCATCAAACTCAGTAAAAACATTCCTGATTTGATTGATTACTTTTTTTAATTCCAGGTTTTCCTTAGTGAAAACATCAACCGGGTGACCTATAGGAATTTCTTTGGCACCACTCAAATCAATAGCTCCTTCCAGGGCTTGTGTATGCATATCACAAAATTTCAAGACCTCCTTTTCGTCAAGGACTCCTTCTGAAATGAGCTCCTGTTCAACTTCTACTACATCGCCATAAGGTACTTTTTTCATCAATTCGATTAAGCGTCCCCTTACTTCTTCCGGTGCTTCGCCCTCATGAAGTTGCAAAATCATGTGTTTGAGTAATTCTTTTCGTTTTTGCGAATTATTAATTAGTTCACTCATTGTTGTTATTTTTATAAAATCTTAATAAATACAGAAAAATAGGGCAAAAAAAGGGTGCTTAACCCTTGATCATTGTTAAAATCATTTTAAACTTTTCAACTGCTTTTAGCGAATGTGAGATATTGGCAGGCATAATAATGGTTTCTCCCTTTGATACGATATGCGATTCGCCCCCAATTTTTATATCAACTTTTCCATCAATCACTTGTACCATTGCGTCAAACGGTGCAGTATGTTCACTTAGTCCTTCATTTTTATCAAATGAAAATAAGGATACATTTCCGGCAGGATTTTTCAGCACATTTTTGCTGATGATAGAGCCACTTGAATAATCTACTTCTTCTTCAAATTTGAAGATATGTGCTTTTTTAAATTCGTTGGTTTCCATAATATATTTTGTTTTACAAGTTTTTTTATTTAGTTATTTATTATCAGAATAAATTGATAATCAAAGCAACAGAGGGAATCAGACCCATTGTTCGCTAAGTATTTCTCCCCTTATACTGACCACAGTTTGTTTAATCGGGATTTTTCGTGACGCTCCTTCCAATGCTTTTTTTGCCATGTGAATGAGTCCGCCACAGCATGGCACTTCCATTATCATTACCTGTAAAGTATTAATCATGGCGACATCAATCATTTGCCTAAGCTTATCAACATAGATATCCATCCCTTGATCCAGCTTTGGACAAGCAATTGCCAAGCCTTTGCCTTTTAGCACATCCCTATGAAAATTACCCATTGAAAAAGCAACACAATCAGCAGCCAATAATACATCTGCATTTCTGAAGTAAGGGGCATTGGGATTAACCAAATGCATTTGCACCGGCCACTGCTGCAACGTTGATGGTTGTTTATCATTTGAACTCTGAGCCGCTGCGTTCATTTGTTTTTCGTCAACTTTAAAATCGCGCATTGCTGAACCCGGACAGCCATGTCCATGTTCATGATGTTGTGTCACATTAATTTTGGGGTCCTCCTTTTTATGATCCTTCATAAGTATTTCATCTAAATCAAAATCTAATTCGCATTGAGCTGATATTAAATAATCGGTAGCTTGTTTTAAGTATCCGAATTCACCATGATCCTGTAAATGTGATAAATGGGCAATGACTGTATTTTTCCCTTTTTTTATAATTTCTTTGATAACCTTTGTTTCATCGTAAGCCTCTGCTTCCCGCTCCTCAATCTCAATCGCTCCTACGGGACACTCACCAATACAAGCACCTAAACCATCGCACATCAAATCGCTAACCAGCCTGGCCTTACCATCAATCATTTGTAAGGCACCTTCGGGGCAACCAGGGATGCATAATCCACACCCTGTGCATTTTTCTTCATCAATTTTTATGATTTCCCGTTTCATGATGTTGCTGTTTTTAATGATTTGACCCTAAAATATTGAACAAATTTTATTAATTACGCTATTTAAGTATTTGATTACGCTAATATACGTAATTCTTTAAATTCAAAGAATAATTTATTCAGATATTTTATTCGGGTAATTGGATTCTAAATAAGGAAAAGGATCACAAATACATCGCAAGTGTTTGCCCCTGAAGATAATCCCGATACTGAATTGTCATGTCGCGGGTAACACTATTTAGAATACACTTATCAAATGGACAGATTTGTTTTTCGATCGGGCACGCCAGAATCTCAATTTTTCCTTCAATGGCTTCGTAAATTTCAAGTAGTGTAATTTCATCAGGTTTTCTTTTCATCGTAAATCCACCGGATGGACCCCGATGAGATTCAATAAATTTTTCTTTCACTAATCGCTGAAAGACTTTGGCAACATGATGCTTTGAACTTGATGTCATCTCAGAAATTTGTACAACATTTATCATCTTATCTGATTGTGCAACTAATATCATACCGTGTAAGGCTATGGATGCAGCTTCTGAAAGAGTTACAATTTTTGACATGTGCTATTTAGTATAAGAAGTATTTAATTACCCAAATGTAAAAGCCTTTTCTTAAATAAAAAAATATTACTACAGAAATTTTAAAAAAATCAGCTATTTTTACCAATTCAAAATAACACCTAACATGTTTATAGGAATATTGAAAGATACCATCATGATTACAGCTTTTGTGCTGGTTGTGATGTTGATTATCGAATATATAAATGTACGAACTCGAGGCAATTGGAGTAAACCGCTCCAACGCAGTGGATGGCTGCAAATATTAAGTGCTGCCTTTCTAGGAATAATACCCGGTTGTTTGGGTACTTATACAGCAGTATCTCTTTATACACACAAAATATACGGGTTTGCCGCATTGGTTACGACCATGATTGCCACTTCAGGCGATGAAGCATTTCTAATGCTTGCAATTATGCCTGGATCTGCCTTGAAACTATTTGTAATCATTTTTGTGATCTCTGTTATCACAGGACTGATCATATTTCTCATTATGAAAAACAGGACCTTGATGCACATTCCTGAAAATCATCTAAAAATTCATTCTGAACAAGGTGATTGTATTTGCTTCGATCCCAAAATTATTGTTGATCAGATCAAAAACATCAGCTTTCAAAGGGCTATTATACTGGCTGGTCTATTGCTTTTTTTATTTGGGCTATTAATTGGGGTAATTGGCGAAGATCATCATTTCCTAATGCCAGGCAATGGATCAGACCCACTTTTACCTGAAACAGAATCGCATGGCTTTGAGTGGAGCTGGGTAAGCGCAACATTTCTTTTCGTAACCATCATCGCTTTGTTTATCATTTCTACGGTAAATGATCATTTTCTGAATGAGCATTTATGGGGCCACATTATTAAGAAGCATTTTTTAAAAATTTTCTTATGGACATTTGCAACATTGCTATTAATACATTTTATAAACGATTTTATCGATGTGGAAAGTTGGATCAAAAATAATCTCTTCAGCATCCTAATCATCGCATTGCTTATCGGTATCATACCGCAATCTGGCCCACACATTGTATTTGTTTTGTTGTTCGTTGAAGGCACCATCCCATTTAGTATACTATTGGCTAATTCAATAGTCCAGGACGGGCATGGAGCAATCCCATTATTAGCCGAATCGAAAAAAAGTTTTATTGTTATGAAATTTGTGAATATCCTTGTAGGTCTATTGGTCGGGATTGCAGGTTTGACTTTTGGCTTTTAAACCTAAAACTTTTTTTTGAGAACTTTTCGGACTATATTTGCCTTATATAGATTGTCTTATTCAATATGACCTGTAATGAAAATAATATTATTAGCAATTGATTTTTCAGAAGGGATTGAGAATTGTTGCAATTATGCCATTCGGGCAGCAGGAAGATTTGATGCCGAAATCATTCTATTTCACTCCTACTTTGACAAATTCCTTGTTGCTGAAAGCAATTTTCCGACCGGAATTGAAACCGACACCCTTATTAATAGAAAAATCTTACAGGACATAAAAACGCAAGCAGAATCAGATTTAAAGAATATTGAAAATTGCATTGTTGAGGCCTATCCGAAAGCAAAAGTAAAGTCAGCCTTGAGTGGTGGCGATGCGGAGGATGAAATTATAAAGGCAGCGGAAGAATATAAGGCAGATTTAATCATGCTCGGATCAAGTGGCAAAGCGGCTAAGGGTATCTTTTCGGGCAGTATTTCAAGAAAAATAATTGAAAACACACAGATTCCTGTCTTATCCATCCCTTTGAATTACACTTACAAACCAATAAACAATATCCTTTACCCTACCGAGTTTCTCCATGATGACACAAAAATCATTAAGACTATTTTTGAACTTCTTTCCAATTTCGACATCAAAATGCATTGCATTCACCTGGTCCATCCGGAAAACTTCAAAGCTTCCGAATCAATAAATTTACTTTGTGCGAATTTTAAAGCTGAAATTAAAAAAGAACTGATTTGCGTTGAAATGATTGCTTCATCCAATTTTCTTGAATCATTACAAAATTATGCTGAATTGCATCAAATTGATTTGATTGCTTTTGCAGCTCACAAAAGGGGTTTCTTAAAAGAATTGTTTACTCAAAAACTAACAAAAAGGGATTTATTCCAATTACAGCTGCCCATGCTAACAATAAAGCAGTAGACCATAAGTGTTAGTTTCGATATTTCATTATCTTTGATCATCTGCAGTCAAACTCCAGAATCTAAAGTACATGAAACTTTCCATCGTTATTGTCAATTACAACGTCAAGCATTTTTTTAGGCAATGTCTAAATTCTGTAATATTGGCTGCTAAGACGCTTTCTTATGAAATTATTTGTATTGATAATCATTCAGTAGATGGATCATCAGAAATGATTTCCAAGGATTTTCCGCAAATAAAATTAATTAAAAACGATATCAATCTTGGATTTGGAAAAGCTTGCAATCAAGGAATTAAAATTGCTCAAGGTGAATACATTTTAATTTTAAATCCTGATACTGTATTGGAGAATGACAGCCTGACAAAACCAATCATATTTATGGATGCTCATCCTGAAGCCGGTAGTTTGGGAGTGAAAATGCTTGACGGGAATGGGAAATTTTTGCCTGAATCAAAAAGAGGTTTACCAACCCCTGCGGCTGCATTTTATAAAATGTCGGGGTTATCTAAATTATTTTTTCCTTCCCGAATTTTTGGCAAATATTACCTCGACCAGCTCAATAAGGATGAGATTCAAAGTGTGCACGTTTTGACTGGTGCTTATATGTTAATTCGTAAATCCGTACTTGAAAAGACCGGATATTTTGATGAGCAATTTTTTATGTATGGAGAAGATGTTGATTTATCCCATCGGATTATTCAGGCAGGCTATAAAAATTATTATTTCCCTGAAACAAGAATTATTCATTATAAAGGAGAAAGCACAAAAAAAGAAAGCATCGAATATGTATATAGTTTTTACAGGGCCATGCTTATTTTTTCAAAAAAACATTTCTCAAAAAATAACACCAAAACTTTATCTATACTGATCAGAATAGCTATAATTTCAAGCGCTGCATTCGCCTTAATAAAAAGAATGCTGAATGGATTCTTCCTGCCTATCCTCGATTTTATCATTTTTGGGTTGGGTATAATTTTCATAACAAAGATTTGGGAAACACTGATCATTTACCCCGAAGGTGGCTCCTACCCGTTTCTGTTCTACCAACTAATCATTCCAATTTACATTTTAATCTGGCTGGCAACCCTTTATTTTTCAGGCGGGTATGACAAACCATTTAAACCGAAGAAAATAGTTTGGGCAATCGTCATCGGAACCATTTTAATTTTACTGGGATATTCGTTACTCAATGAAACCTGGCGCTTTTCCAGATCAATCATTTTATTGGGAGCTTTATGGGGACTAACTTCGTTAACCAGCTTTCGCTTGATTTTAGGTCGATTGGGATTAATTCAATATGGACATGAACCGGCCAAAAGAATATTCATTATTGGAAAGATTGAGGAGGCCAATCGAATTACAAACATCCTTCTCCAAAGCGACATTAAACCTGAATTTCACGGATATGTTTCTCCTGATAACAAAACCATAAATGACAATAAATTTATTGGATCCATCACACAAATCGAAGATCTGGTTAAAGACTTCAATATTAATGAACTTATTTTTTGTTCAAAAGACATCAGCTATCAGCAAATCATTGATATCATAACAGCACTTCAATCCAAACACCTTATTTGTAAAATTGCCCCCGAAAATAGTTTTTCAATCATTGGAAGCAAATCTATCTCAAGTACTGAAGATTTATATACCCAGAAAATCAATATTATCAGCAATCCATCGAATATTCGGGCCAAAAGAAACTTCGATCTCATCGTTACATTTGTTTTGATTCTCTCAATTCCATACAGCCTTTTCATAATCCCGTCATTTTATGGTTTTATTAAAAATATTTTCAGGGTGTTGATCAATAAAATTTCTTGGGTAGGCTATCATCCTCAGGATAATTCCAGCCTAAAATTACCTGTCATAAAAAGGGGCGTTTTACACACAACGGATGGAATCAAAGAATTTATTGATAACCAAAAAGAGATCACGGCTTTAAACATTGATTACACACAAAATTATCACTTTAAGAAGGATTTGCATATCGTCTATCAAGGATTTAAAAAGCTGGGAAGACAGTAATTACAATTTTATTTAGAACTATTCCAGATTAAAAAAAATCACTATCTTTGCAAAAAGAAACAATGAATTAATACCTGATTAATTCTAATGAAATATATAATTAGCAATGGCAAAATTTGATCTTATCATGCCCAAATTGGGTGAAAGTATTATAGAAGCGACCATTACCAAATGGTTAAAAGTTGAAGGTGATTTAGTAGAAGAAGATGACGCAATCCTTGAGATTGCAACCGATAAAGTTGACTCAGAAATACCCTCTCCTGTTGAAGGGAAAATTATCAAATTAATGTTTAAAGAAGGTGATATTGTTCCTGTTGGAGAAATTATTGCCCAAATTGAAATGGACGGAGCGGCAAGTATTGATGCAGAAAAGAGTTCAGAACCAAAACCAAAAGATAAACTAATTGTTCCCCCTGTCAAAGTAGAATCAACAACCCCTGAAGTAGTTCAGGCAGAAACTCAATCAGAAAATGACTTTACAGCTTCCGACCGTTTTTATTCCCCGTTGGTCAAGAGTATTGCAAAAACCGAAGGAATTGGGATTCGTGAATTAAACACTATTCAAGGCAGCGGAAAAGATGGTCGTGTAACGAAAGAAGATATGCTCTCTTTCCTAAAAAACAGAAAAGCAAGTCCGGCAACAAAAGTTGTTGAAGCACCTGCAGTTATAATGTCAGGAGGAGATCAGATTATTGAGATGGACCGCATGCGAAGATTAATTGCTGACCATATGGTGATGTCCAAACAGGTTTCACCGCACGTTACCTCTTTTATTGATGTTGATGTTACAACAATTGTTAATTGGAGAAATAAAGTAAAAGATATTTTACTGAAAAGAGAAGGTGAAAAAATTACATTTACCCCAATTTTTATTGATGCAGCAGCAAAAGCGATTAAAGATTATCCGGGTATCAATGCTTCTGTTGACGGTACAAAAATCATCATCCGTAAAAATGTGAATATTGGCATGGCAGCGGCACTGCCAAATGGCAATCTGATTGTTCCCGTCATAAAACACGCAGATGAAAAGAATTTATTGGGGCTATCAAAAACCGTTAATGATTTAGCAAACCGTGCACGATCAAATAAGCTTTTACCTGATGAAATCCAAGGAGGTACATTTACAGTTACCAATTTCGGTAGTTTCGACAGTTTAACCGGAACCCCAATTATCAATCAGCCACAAGTGGCAATTCTAGGAATTGGTGCCATTCGCAAACAACCGGTTGTTATTGAATCATCATTAGGTGACACCATCGGTATCAGGAGCATTATGATTTTCTCTCTGGCTTATGATCACAGAGTAGTGGATGGAGCTTTGGCAGGGATGTATTTAAAAAGGCTTAAAGAACTTTTGGAAAATTTTGATCCAAATTTGCCGATATAAGTCAGTTTATTCCCGGCGATTTTATTAAATTAGCCATTATTTAATAGCATTAAAATAATGAAACTAAATCTTACGCGTCCTTTAGCCTTCTTTGACCTGGAGACCACCGGATTGAATATCACCAATGATCGAATTGTAGAAATCAGCATCCTGAAAGTAATGCCTGATGGAACTCAGAAAACCTTAACCAGATTGGTAAATCCAACCATCCCAATTCCTCAGGAGGTAACCGAAATACACGGGATTAAGGATGAAGATGTAAAAGATAAGCCCACATTCAAAGATATGGCAAATGAGCTGAATCAATTCTTGCACAATTGTGATTTGAGCGGGTATAATGCACTTAAATTTGATATACCACTCTTGGTTGAAGAATTTTTCAGGGCCGAAGTAAATTTTGATCTAAAGCACCGCCGATTTATCGACGTACAGAATATTTTTCATAAAATGGAACAACGCACGCTAAAAGCTGCCTATAAATTTTATTGCGGAAAAGATTTGATTGGTGCGCATGGTGCAGAAGCAGATACAAAAGCAACTTACGAAATTTTAGTAGCCCAACTAGAGAAATACCAAAATGCCGAATTCGAAGACAAGGATGGCAGCATTTCCGTTCCGGTTAAAAATGATATTCACACTTTGCATGAGTTTTCAAAACAAAAAAACAATGCCGATCTCGTAGGCCATTTGATATTTGATGAGCATAATATTGAGCTTTTTAATTTTGGCAAACATAAAGGCAAATCGGTTGAAGATATTTTTAAACAAGAACCGTCATATTACGATTGGATGATGAAGAGCGATTTTCCTTTATCAACAAAAAATGTCATAACGGCTATCAAACTCCGTGGGTTTAATCAAGGATCACTTAATTTTGGATAAATTTTGTTCGGATGAAAATTATATGCATTGGCAGAAACTATGTTGAGCATGCCAAAGAATTAAACAATCCTTTACCCACAAAACCCATCTTTTTTCTTAAACCAGAAAGCGCAATTATTTTGAAAAATCAGCCATTTTTTTATCCTGAGTTTTCAAAAGATATTCATTACGAAACTGAAATTGTTTTAAAAATTTGTAAAGTAGGGAAACACATCCTACCGGAATTTGCGCATACTTATTTTGATGAAATTGGAATTGGATTCGACCTTACAGCCCGCGATCTTCAAAATGAATGCAAAGCGAAAGGAATTCCGTGGGAGATGGCAAAAGCATTCGATCAATCTGCACCACTTGGATTATTTAAACCTAAATCAGTTTTTAAAAATATTAATGATATCGCTTTCTCCTTGAAGGTAAACAATGAAATCAGACAACAAGGAAACACAAAAGATTTGATTTTTTCATTTGATCATTTAATTTCCTACGTCTCACAATTCATCACTTTAAAAATTGGGGATATGATTTTCACAGGTACCCCTGAAGGCGTTGGCCCTGTTCACATAGGCGATCATTTAGAAGCATTTATTGAAGGTGAAAAATGTTTGGATCTGAAGGTAAAATAATGCTGTTATGATCAAATGAACTACCCCGCAGCAGAGCTGCGAGGTATCTGGAATATCGAATACAGTAGTCAGAAGTCAGAATTTTTTTTGAAGATATTTTAATCCCTCTTCTGAATTCTGGATTCTTACCCCAAAGCAGAGCTTTGAGGAATTGTTTGATTAAATTTTTCGGAAATACCATTAGTTAAATATAATCTCATCCAAAATATCAGCACCCGCCTCTTTATTTAATGCTTTTACCATCTTGGTTTTGGCATACGTCAGTTCATTTGTAATTGCAGCTGAATCCATCTTCACAAACAACTTTCTTTTTTTTAGCTTGATATCGACCGTATGATTGGCAATCATTTTACCGACCACGCTTTCCCACGAATTAATCAACTTCACCTCGGTCATTTTATCTTCCAACTTGTAAGTTTTTAACAGCTCCTTGATGGCCTGGCCAATCGTCATTTCATTTGATCCCTTACTCATCATTATTTTGAATTATTGTTCTCAATTTCTGAAATTACACCTGCTTTCACCAGAAATATTTTATGATCAATTTTATTTTTCTGAAATAAACGTTCCACCCTAAATTGTTGGGTATCTGTTATGAAAACCTGCCCAAAATTATTTTTACTGACCAGATCAATCAATTGCTCAACCCTGTGTTCATCAAGCTTATCAAAAATATCGTCGAGCAAAAGTACCGGATTAAAACCTTTAATATTCTTGGTGTACTCAAACTGAGCAAGTTTAATGGCGATTACAAAGGACTTTTGTTGCCCTTGCGATCCAAATTTTTTAATCGGATGATCTCCAATATTATACTGCAAATCATCTTTATGAACACCCTGTGTAGTAAAACGCATCATACAATCTTTTTTAAACGAATCAATTAACAATTCGCCCAAATTATTTTCCGTTAATTGCGAATCATAAATGATGCTGACTTTTTCTCTCCCTTTCGTTATTACTTCAAAATACTTCTGGAAAATAGGGGAAAAATCATCCAGGAAATGCTTTCGTTTCTCATAGATCACCTCACCATGATTGATTAATTGATTGTCCCAAATTTCAATCTGCGATCGATCAAACGATCTTAACTCACCCATTTTTTTTAGCAAAGCATTACGCTGTGCCAGTACTCTATTATAATTGAGTAAATGATCTAAATAATTTCGGTCGAATTGCGAAATTACCCCATCAATATACTTCCGCCTGATTTCACTCCCATCATTGATTAAATCACGATCGTACGGAGAAACCATTACGAGAGGATACATTCCAATATGGTCGGCAAGTCGCTCGTATTCTTTTTTGTTATGCTTAAATTGCTTTTTTGCACCACGTTTTTGAATGCAACTTGTAACATCATCCTTGTTCCCATTTTTTGAGTAGTGGCCATGAATGGCAAAAAAAGGTGCTTCGTGCAAAATATTTTGCGTATCCATTGAATTAAAGTAACTCTTGCAAAACGACAAATAATAAATTCCATCAAGCACATTTGTTTTTCCCGCTCCATTGTTCCCAACAAAGCAATTTATTTTTTCGGAAAAATTCAATTCTGCCTGCTCGCAGTTTTTAAAATTTGTGAATATGAGTTTTTTCAGATACATGTTTAAAACGTCTTAATTTTTTCAGCAACTTCATTCATCAACCATTGAGGTGTGGAAGTTGCCCCACTAACTCCTACCAAATCAACACCTTCAAACCACGCTTTTTGAATTTCAGTTTCATTTGCCACAAAATATGATCTGGTATTGTGTTCTTTGCAAATTCCAAATAAGAATTTAGCGTTCGAACTGTTTTGTCCTCCAACAAAGACAATTACATCATGATTCTTAGCAAAGAAAACTAATTTTTCTTCTCTTTTAGAAACCTGCTTACAAACTGAGTTCGTGGCCTCAAAAAAATACTTATCATTTCTTTGAGATTCATTTAATTTCGAATAAATTAAAAGTTTAATCTCCTCAAACTTACTCATGCTCATGGTAGTTTGCGAAAATAAACGGATGGGGCGCGTAAAATCGATTTTTCGAATATCTCCTTCATTTTCAAGGATAATCACCTCTGCGCTTGACTGCCCCATTAAACCTAAAACTTCCGGATGCTTTGCTTTTCCAAAAATAACAATTTGTCCATTTTCCTTTTTGATTTCTTTGGCGGTCTTGCCCACTTTATTCTGCAAACGCTGAACAACTTTACAAGTAGCATCAATCAGTTCAATGTTTTTGTTTATTCCTAATTGATAAGTTTCGGGTGGTTCGCCATGAGCCCTGATCAATACTTTGACATTTCGAAGGCTTTTTAATTCATCATGACTAATAAATATAATCCCTTTCTCGGTCAACCTCGCAACTTCCTCCTGATTATGCACAATTTCGCCCAGACAGTACAATTGATCCTGACCTTTGATTTCCTTTTCCGCCATTTTAACGGCTTTTAACACACCTCCACAAAAGCCGGAATTAGGATCGACAAAAACCTGCATAGAATATTTATTAGACTGTAAAAATATGAAATAAGCAATTGCTAATTCCGAATAATTTCAGGAAGTACGATCAATTAGCGTTTAAATAATTCGGCTATATTCGTTGTGATGGTGAAATAATTTGGAGAACCGGCCAAATGATAGGCGGAACGGGCATAAGCCAATCTGAATCGGGAAATTTTAAATTCAAAGCCCCAGGAAAAACCAACGGTTGACATTTTAGTATCAATTCCTAATTCTTTTCTTCGTTTATAATTATATCCTAATCGTAAAATGAAGTTTTCTGATAGTAAGAGTTCGCCCCCAATCACGATATGACGAAATAATTGATCCCCAAACTTCAACGAAGCATCATTTGCATTTTCAGCATCATTTAATAAAATATAATCACTATTCGTATCATATGGATTGTTGTAACTCACATTCCATTTATTCAGATGATTTACTAAAAGAGAATATCTGAACGGAAGATGCTTTAACCTTTTTGAGAGTCCAAACTGAATTTCAAAAGGAAATCCTTCCTTGTTCCCGCTTGTGAATGATTTTACCTGCCATCCAACATTTTTAACAATTAAAGATGAAGAAAAACCATTTTCGTTGTCAAAGAATGAGCCTGCGAAATCAATGGCTATGCCATGCGAATTATATCTCTCAAACGACGAATAAACATATTTGAAATTAGAACCAATCGACCATTTTGGGGTAATTGCCTTGGCCCATCCGATTTGCATTGCCAATTCGGAAGCACCAAAACGGCCATTAATGATACCTGTGTTATCGGCGTAATCGAATTTGCCATAGTTTACAAACTGGATTGCCCCAACAAAGCTGCCATATTTTTCGAAAGAATGCGAATACGCCGCAAAGCCATAATTGATATCAGAATAATAATCAACAATACTTAAGGAAAGATGATGGTTCATTGTTGAATTAATCAGGGATGGATTGTTAAGCGCAAGCGCAATATCACCGTCATTAATTGAGAGAAAATCACCACCCATCGATGCAACTCTGGCCGAACTAACTAAATTCAAAAAATCGAATGAAGTATTTCCACCAACTTGCGCAGTAAGTTTGTTAATAAATAGTCCACAAATGATCAAAAAAAAGATCAAAACGCGGGTTACTTTCCGAAATAATTTACCATTAATATTCATAACAATCAATAACGCAAATCTATTGAATTTAATTTTTAAAACTTGTTAAACTTATTATTAATATTTTTTGAAGGACCCCTGAATATAGAAATAAATGGTATTAAACCCAGAGCAAGTCCTAAACCCTTTCTTCCGGAGCAAGCTCCGGGGAATTAAACCACGTCATCTCGTCTGCCGAAGCGGAACGCAAAGGCAGATAAAGAATCAAGTATAATACTTTTGGCATGATACAAAAAACACTAACTTTACCGATAGCAATCAGGTAAGTAATTTCTCAAGAATGAAAGACATTCAAATTCTGGTAATTGAAAACAACCCGGGGTTAAGCGAACAACTCGCGGCGATGCTTCCATCCAATAATCTTAGTTTTCATTACATCACAAATATTGATACAATTAATTTGAATTGTCTTCAGTACAAACCCAAAATCCTTATT
Organism: Bacteroidota bacterium; assembly: GCA_018816945.1. Taxonomy (NCBI): domain Bacteria; kingdom Pseudomonadati; phylum Bacteroidota; species Bacteroidota bacterium. The sequence goes on from JAHIVC010000052.1 coordinate 28,922, forward strand.
TGGCTTCTAGAGAATCCTGACAAACACATTTTGGAGAAAGCTGAGGAGATAAAAAGAAAGTTCTGGTGTCAAAGCTTATTCATTTTATTTGATCAAAATGACATCCAAAAAGTTATTGATTCGGCAAAAGGAATTGACTTTATTTTAACCTGGCCCATGATTCCGCAAATGCTTTTAGCTAACTTGGGATTGATGCTAGATAATGCGAATAACCTACCCGATTCGCAAAGACTCAAAGAAGCAGAACTTCAAAAATCGATTGAATTGGCTGAAAATGCGAATCAAGCTAAAAGCGAATTTTTGGCAAGTATGAGTCATGAAATCCGCACTCCAATGAATACGGTGATTGGGATGTTAAGCTTGGTGTCCGAAACAAAGCTGACAGAAGAACAGAAAGAATTCCTTGAGTTGGTTCAAACGGCATCCAATCATTTGCTATCTATCATAAACGACATTTTAGATTTATCAAAAATTGAAGCCGGCAAAGTACAGTTTGTTGATAAAGAATTTGAACTAAAAAGCAACACCAAAGAAGTTGTTGATTCTTTTAAAGCAAATGCCGATGCTAAAGGAATTACCTTAAATCTGAATTATGGCAATAAGGTTCCTGCAAGAGTTTTAGGCGACTCTATTCATTTTAAGCAAATATTATATAACCTCATCGGAAATGCTTTAAAATTTACTCATAAAGGCAGTTGCACTATTAGTGTAACTCCCGAAAAAGGATATGATGAGATTATTATTAAAGACGGGAAATTCAAAATTCTTTTTTCGGTTAGTGATACCGGAATTGGAATAACCCAGGATAAACTTACCGACATCTTCGAATCATTTTCACAAGCACATTCAACTACCAAAAGAAGGTATGAAGGAACTGGCTTAGGACTAGCTATTTCTCAAAAATTAGTTCAAAAAATGGGGGGTGAAATCTGGGTTGAAAGTATCGAGGGCAAAGGCAGCACTTTTTACTTCACAATTCAATTTAAAGAATCCTCTTCCGCTTCTGTAATCAATGGTGATAATGAACAGGGAAAATTGCATTTAAACTTCCCTGTTTCAAGCAGTGAATCTTTGCATATTCTGATTGCTGAAGACAATGAACTCAATCAAAAACTAATCATTCGACTTCTCAAGAGCAGAGGACACACTTGCGTTGTCACTGAAAATGGACTTGAAGCTATTGAAACCTTGAAGAAATTTGATTTTGATGTAATCCTCATGGATATTCAAATGCCCGAAATGGATGGAATTCAGGCATCAAAGTTTATCAGGGCAGATAAATCAGGGCTTTTTAACCCTAAAATACCCATTGTTGCCGTAACAGCTTATGCATTCAATGAAGATCGTGAAAAATGCATGAAGGCCGGCATGAATGAATTTTTACCAAAGCCAATTGATAACACTAGATTAAACAGTATTCTCGAAGATTTGATGAAAAAGAAAAAAAAGGCTATTTGATTTTTCTTACATTGCCTGAACCGTTCACTTTCGTGTTAATGCTTGGATCACCTAAATAATTTACATTTCCGGAGCCACTGATACCCACGTCTAAATCATCAAGTGCATAAATATAGGTGCTGCCGGATCCTCCAATATGAACCTTTGCCCTTCCGGCTTTTAGTCTACTTGCCTTGATATCGCCTGATCCCCTAATCGAGGAGATGAAACGATCTGTTTCTCCAGTTAAAAACACACTTCCGGAACCATTAATTTCAGCTTCAACCCTTGTCGATTTAATCTCCAGTTCAATTGAACCTGAACCTGAAACGCCCAAGTACAAATCATCCATTATAAAAACATCTTCGCTTTCAACTTCTCCTGATCCGTCAATTTGGATTTCAGTAATTTCCGGCATTGAAATAAAAATCTCTAAACTTCTGCTATTCATTACACAGGCTTCATCATACTCTATTACTAAAGTCCTTCCTCTAAGCCTGGTTCTTAAAATATCCAGAATATTTTGCTGTCCTTTGATCTTAATTTCAAAATTATCCGACTTTGTTATAAATACATTTGCAGAAGCTTCTAATTCAATGGCATCGAAATTTGAAACATTTCTGGTTTCACTAACTGTAGGCCCTTCACCTTCAATACAATCACAGGAGGTAAATAAAATAAGCCCAAGTATCAGAATAAGGAATCTTTTAATGTAATACATAATTATTGGATTAAATGAATACTAACTCGATTGCTTGCGAATTAGGTTTAAGGCACTACCTGACTTAAACCACTCTATTTGACTCCAATTATAGGTATGGGTTACATTAAAGTTATCTTTAGTTCCATCTGAATGATGCAAAACTAAATTTAGTGCCCTTCCGGGAGTAAAATCGGTTAATCCGATTATGTCAAAAACATCATCTTCCCGCACTATATCATAGTTATTCTTATTTTCAAACGTTAAGGCAAGCATTCCCTGTTTCTTCAGATTTGTTTCATGAATACGGGCAAAAGATTTCACCAATACAACCTTTACCCCTAAATTCCGGGGCTCCATGGCAGCATGTTCCCGGGATGATCCTTCTCCGTAATTTTCATCACCAATGATAATTGAGCCAAATCCGGCCGCCTTGTAGGTTCTTGCACTTTCCGGAACCGGTAAATAGTTTCCGCTCAGATCATTTTTAACTGCATTGGTCTTTCCATTGAAAGCATTTACTGCACCAATCAATAAATTATTAGAAATATTATCCAAATGACCACGATACTTTAACCAAGGCCCCGCCATCGAAATATGATCGGTCGTACATTTCCCTTGTGCCTTTATTAATAATTTCAAACCTATAAAATTTTTCCCGTTCCACTCATCGAACGGACTCAGTAATTGCAATCTATCCGATTTAGGATCAACGGCAATCTGAATATGACTTCCATCGGCAGAAGGAGCCTGATAGCCATTATCTTCAACGGCATAGCCTTTCGCAGGCATTTCAAATCCTTTAGGTTCATCTAGTTTTACCTTTTTCCCATCCTCATTCACTAATTCATCGGTTAAGGGATTAAAGGTAAGATCTCCGGCAATAGCAAAAGCGGTTGTTAACTCCGGAGAAGCCACAAATCCATGTGTATTTGGGTTTCCGTCATTTCGTTTGGCAAAATTACGGTTGAACGAAGTCATGATGGAATTCCGTTCCTGTTTCTCGGCACCATGTCTGGCCCATTGACCAATACAAGGCCCACATGCATTGGCAAGCACTACGCCCCCAATTTTCTTGAACACTTCTAAATAACCATCACGATCAACCGTGAACCTCACCAATTCAGAACCCGGTGTAACGGTATATTCAGCTTTAACTTTTAAATTTTTATCGATGGCTTGTTTTGCAATGGATGCCGCTCTGCTGATATCTTCATACGATGAATTTGTACAAGACCCGATCAGTCCGACTTCAAGTTTCTGTGGCCAATTATTGTCTTTAACCGCTTGTGCAAATTTTGAAATTGGGGTAGCTAAATCCGGAGTAAAAGGTCCGTTAACATGGGGTTCCAAAGTGCTGAGATCAATTTCGATCACTACGTCAAAATATTTTTCAGGATTTTGATAAACTTCCTGATCTCCTCTTAAATAATCGGCGATTTTATCAGCCAACAAAGCAATTTCTTTACGATCGGTTCCAATCAAATATTCTTTCATTTTTGAATCGTAACCGAATATAGATGTAGTTGCTCCAATTTCAGCACCCATATTACAAATAGTTCCTTTACCTGTACATGAAAGTGAATCGGCCCCCGAGCCGAAATACTCCACAATGGCACCTGTTCCGCCTTTTACGGTCAGAATTCCTGCCACCTTTAATATGACATCCTTAGCCGAGGTCCAACCACTGAGTTTCCCTGTGAGTTTAATTCCGATTAATTTTGGGAACTTCAGTTCCCACGACATCCCTGCCATGACATCCACTGCATCTGCTCCACCAACACCAATGGCAATCATTCCTAAACCTCCGGCATTCACGGTATGTGAATCTGTCCCTATCATCATTCCTCCGGGAAAAGCATAATTTTCAATCACTACCTGATGAATAATCCCTGCCCCGGGTTTCCAGAAACCAATTCCATATTTATCGGATACAGAACTCAAAAACCCATACACTTCGTTATTGGTGGTATATGCAATCTTTAAATCTTCTTTTGCGCCAAGTTTAGCCTGAATCAGATGATCGCAATGCACAGTAGAAGGAACAGCTACTTTTTTTCTGCCTGCCTTCATAAATTGCAACAATGCCATTTGAGCAGTTGCATCTTGCATTGCAACCCGATCAGGACGAAAATCAACATACGATTCGCCTCTGATATATGGTTTTGTTGTAGACCCTTGGTCGAGGTGGGCATAAAGAATTTTTTCAGTTAAACTGAGTGGACGACCAACTATTTTACGAGCATGTTCAACTTTTTCAACAAAATTTGAATACACCAATTTTATCATTTCAAGATCAAAAGCCATGATGAGTTTATTAGTAAGAGTTTATTAAATAACACAGTTTATGCCTTTAGCAAAGCACAGAGCAAAGATAAGAAATTTAGCAGAATATTTTTATATCGAGGAACCTATATATTTACGATTAATTCATCAGACCCCTACCCGTTTTACGAATGTCTTTACTTTCTTTTAAATCATTGATGAGTTTATCCAATATTCCGTTTACGAAGATGTTACTTTTTGGGGTGCTATATGATTTTGACAGTTCGATGTATTCGTTCAAAGTAACCTTCACCGGAACCGATTTGAATTCGGTCAATTCAGTTAAGGCCATTTTCAAAATGATGATATCCATTACCGCAATTCGATCATATTCCCAATTGACTGTTTTTTCGGTTATCAGTTTCTCTAATTTATCAGAATTAACAATCGTCTTCCGATACAGGGATTTCACAAAATCCACATCTTCATTCTCTGCTTCGTTAGCCGTTTTATAGATTACCGGTAGCAAATGATAAGTATCACTTTCTTCGGTAAATGAATTTATGATTTTGATGACAAGTGCCGTAACTGAATGATAATCATCGGACCAATAAATACTCAAATCTTCATAGAACTGTTTTAAAGACTCTGATTTTGCGATCACTTTCTTGATTAAAAGGATGATGAATTCTTTATCGCTATCATAAGACCTTTCGGGTTCGGCCATAAACTTTTCGTAGTATTTACTTTCTATGATTTCCTTATATATTCTTCGGATCATTTCAGTTTGTTCAGCCCAGGAAATTTTATACTGGTCGTATTTTTTTTCATAAATCCGATTATTCCGAATTTGTTCAATCAGTTTATTATCGATGAATTTGGTATTTGGATTTAGGTTTTCAGGGGTAGGGAAATGCTTATGCTTAGCTTCTTCAGTCCTCACTTTTGTGAAATCGACAAGTTCTATCATAAATGATAATTGCCAAAAACAAAGCTCGTATATCTTTTCAATACTTATAAAAAGTTGCTTTTCACCGAAATCCATTCTGTCTGATTTTGATTGAAAGAATGCGTATAACGCTTGAAGCACTTTAATCCTTAACTGCCTTCTACTTAGCATATAGATATGTAAATGAACTGTAAATAATTTTATTTAACGACGGCAAAGTTAATCTTTTTATTTCAAAACATCATTCAATAAACATGTCGGAATTATTGAAAAAATGATCAAATAATCCATTTAATTCTATTTTACGGCAATTAGTATATTTGCTTTCATTTATAAATAATATTTTTATATTTGCTAACAGATAGTCGAGAATAAATTATTTAAAGAAAAAATGGAAGAGTCAGACAACAAGGAAAGAAGAGAGGAAGTATTTTCTAAAGCAATCAGAGCAGGAAAAAGAACTTATTTTTTCGACGTAAAAGCCACCCGTTCAGATGAGTATTACATCACGGTTACTGAAAGCAAAAAACGCTTTAACAATGAACAGGGAAAATTCTTTTATGAGAAACACAAAATATTTCTGTACAAAGAAGATTTTGAGAAATTCACAAATGGATTAAGGGATGTGGTAAAATTTATTGAAACCGGTGAAATTCCTGTTGAAGATGAAGCTGAAGAACGCTCTAACCATAGGGATCAGGGTTCTGTTGAATTTGAAGATCTGATGTCCGAAACTGAGGACGAAGAAGTTGAATCTAAAAAATAAAACCTAAAATAATTCTTTTCCTAATTTACAAGGTCTTAATAGGTTCACTTACAAAGATTACTAACATTTTTTAATTTTCAGTTAATAACTTAAGTTGTTTACATTCCAGTAATGCGATCAAAAATTATATTTTTGTAATCTGAGAAATTTTTCTTTTATGCATTTACGCAATCAAATTTATGGGTAAAGTAATCGCAATAACAAATCAAAAGGGCGGTGTAGGTAAAACCACCACCGCAATAAACTTAGGTGCGAGTTTTGCAGTTCTTGAATTCAGGACCCTAATCATTGATTCAGATCCACAAGCGAATGCAACTTCCGGGGTTGGTTTCGATCCTAAAAACATCAAAACCAGCATCTATGAATGTATCATGGATGATATCGAACCGAAAAATATTATCCTGTCAACTCAAACACCGAACCTTGACATAATTCCAGCTCATATTGACTTGGTTGGAGCTGAGATTGAAATGATCAATCTTCCGAACAGGGAAAAAATGATGAAGAAGGTAACCGATAAAATTAAAGATGATTACGATTTTATCATTATTGATTGCTCTCCTTCACTTGGGTTATTAACAGTAAATGCACTCACCGCTGCCGATTCGGTTATTGTGCCGGTGCAGTGTGAATATTTTGCACTCGAAGGACTAGGAAAACTTTTAAATACCCTAAAAATAGTACAGTCACGACTTAACCCTAATTTAGATATTGAAGGCATCTTGCTAACCATGTTCGATAAACGACTTAGATTATCAAGACAGGTGGTTGAGGAAGTGAAAACTCACTTTCAACAAATGGTATTCGATACGCTGATCAATAGAAATACCCGACTAAGTGAGGCCCCAAGTTTTGGAGAAACCATAATCATGCATGATGCTGATAGTACCGGTGCCATTAATTACCTGAACCTTGCCCGTGAAATTCTTCAGAATAATGAAATGACCAAAGTAGATGAATCTGAAAAAAAAATAGATCTGGAGAATGAAACCTAAGAAAAAAGCATTGGGCAGAGGATTAGATGCTATACTTCAGAGCCCTGATACTGATATTACTTCTAACGATATATCGGGCAATTATGTCGTTGGTGCCATTGCAATGATGGATGTTCGGATTATTGAAACAAATCCTTTTCAACCCCGCATCGAATTTGACGATTTAGCCATTGATGAACTCTCAAAATCCATTCAGGAACAAGGAATCATCCAACCTTTAACTGTTCGAAAACTTGGTTACGACCGTTACCAGCTTATTGCGGGCGAACGCAGATACCGCGCTGCGAAAAGGGCCGGACTAACCCATGTACCTGCTTATATCCGTGTTGCCAATGATGAACAAATGCTGGAACTTGCCTTGGTTGAAAACATTCACCGGGAAGATCTAAATGCCATTGAAATTGCGATAAGTTATAACAGGCTGATTGAAGAATGCCAGCTTACTCAGGACCAACTGAGCGAAAAAGTCGGGAAAAACAGAACTACAATCTCAAACTACATCCGTTTATTAAAGCTGCCAGCTGAACTGCAGATTGCTTTAAAAGATGAACAAATCAGTATGGGTCATGCACGAGCATTAATCAACATTGCCGACGATGAAACAAAATTACGCATCCTAAAAAGAATCATCGTGGAAAACTTATCCGTAAGGCAAGTTGAAGAAATGGTCAGAACCAATACATCAAGACCAAGAATTCAAGAAAAATCGACCGTTCAACTTCCTGAAGATTATTTACGGAATAAAGCACAATTAATCGAGCATTTCAATACCAAGGTTGACATTAGGAGAAACAATAAAGGTCTTGGCAACATCGTTATTTCTTTCGATTCTGATGAAGAATTCATCAGAATCATAAATCTTATTAAATCCTAAATTAATTTATAATTTTGTGGATTTATTCTCAAATGCACTTGCGAATGTTTCGAACTACTGTAAAGAATACGAAAATTATTTTTTTACTCGTTTTGTTTATCATTATCTCAAATATAAAGAGCCATTCACAATCGTTCGCAGATATTGATAATACCCAGAAAAAGCCTCATTCAGCGCATAAAGCTACAATTTACTCTTTTATCTTGCCAGGTTTGGGACAAGCTTACAATAAAAAGTATTGGAAAGTGCCCGTTGTTTATGCAGGATTTGGTGTTATCGGATACATGATTAATATGAATAAAAAAGAATATAAGCTGTATAAAGCTGCTTACGAGTTTGTCCCTGCAGAAGGAGGTGATCAACCCTCACCAAACGAATATTATGATTTATACAATAAAGATCAATTAAAACAAGGACGTGATTATTATAGGCGCAACATGGAATTGAGTTACATCCTTGCCGGGTTTTGGTATTTATTAAATGTTATTGACGCCAGTGTTGATGCCCATTTGTTTGAATTTCACGTTTCCCCGAACTTATCCTTAAGGTTTGATCCTTATTTATATAATCAGCCTGTGAATAACCAAACTATTCCGGGGCTAAGAATGCAAGTTAGCATCCCGGGTGTTTTTGGATTTAAGTAAAATTAAGGGTTCTATTCGCATTCTTAACATCTTTTAACTTCAGGTTCTTAAAACTTTTGTAATTTCGCTTTTCTCTAAACTCAAATATTATGTTGCTATTACTCATTTTGATCCCCTTATCATTCACCATTCCCGCCATTTTCGCTTCTCAATTATTTGAAAAATCAGGCAGGCCGGGTTGGATAACCTTCGTCCCTTTTTACAATTTATATGTATGGCTGCAAATTGTAAAAAAGCCAATGTGGTGGTACATTTTTCTATTAATTCCGTTCATCAATGTATTTGTTTTTATGTTGATGATTGTTGAATTACTAAAATGTTTTGGGCGAAACGGTTTATTGGAACACGGCTTTGGGGCAGTTTTTCCATTCCTATATTTACCTTATTTAGGATTTAAGGAACAATTTGTTTTTATTGATCCCGACAATAGAGAAGAAATAAAAAAGAGTTTTGTTCGCGAATGGGCTGATGCCATCATATTTGCCGTTATAGCTGCATCAATCATTCGTATTTTTATTTTTGAAGCCTATTCAATTCCGACTTCATCAATGGAGAAAACATTATTAGTTGGTGATTTTCTTTTTGTGAGCAAAATAAGCTATGGGCCAAGAGCGCCAATGACCCCCATTGCATTTCCCTTTGTTCATCATACGCTTCCACTAACAAAATCAACCAAATCATATATTGAAAGTGTTAAACTACCCTATTTTCGTTTTCCGGGTTTTACAAAAGTAAAAAGACATGACGCGGTTGTTTTTAATTTCCCCGATGGTGATACGCTTTCAGTAAAATGGCAAAGTAACATCAGTTATTATTCAATGGTTCGGGATTATGGCAGGGAAAGGGTGTGGAATGATAAAAATAATTTCGGAGAAATCATTAGTCGTCCTTTGGATAAAAGAGAAAACTTCATCAAACGATGCATGGGCATGCCAGGTGATGATCTTGAAATTATTGATCGTCAGGTATACATCAATGGAGTGGTGAATGAAAGCCCAGGGATTCGACAATTTAAATATAAAGTTACCACCAATGGCACTCGATTTAACCCAAAAGTTTTAGAAAAGCTGGAAATTACTGAAGATATTGGCAGCGGAAATGTTGGTGAATATTATATTACCCTGACCGATAATGCAGTTAAAGAAATGAAAACTTTTTCAAATGTAATTTCGATAGAACCTTTACATGACGCTAAGGGAGTGAAGGATCCAAACATTTTTCCGCACGACGATTATCACAACTGGAATTTTGACAATTTTGGGCCAATTCGCATCCCTAAAAAAGGCGAAACCGTTCAAATCGACCTACAGAATATTTCTTTATACAAACGTATTATCCATGTTTTTGAAGAAAATAAGTTAGAAATCATAAACGGCAAAATTTTTATAAATGATGTAGAAAGCAATTCTTATACTTTCAAAATGGACTATTTCTGGTTGATGGGTGATAATCGTCACAATTCAGCTGACTCAAGGGTTTGGGGGTTTGTACCGGAAAATCACATTGTTGGAAAAGCATCATTGGTTTGGTTTTCACTTGATCCAAACAAACCTCTTTTTGGAGGAAAAATCAGATGGAATAAAATCATGAGAACAGTAAAATAATAATCGGAAAGCAAATTGAATTAATTACAAATCAAAAAATTGAATCGATGAAAGCAATCATAAAAACAGTAAACGGAGATATGGAAGTTAATTTTTTCGAAAAAGATGCTCCAAATACCGTGGCCAATTTCGTAAAATTATCAGAGAAAGGATTTTATAATGGTTTAACATTTCATAGGGTTATTCCTAATTTCGTAGTTCAGGGTGGCTGTCCGAACGGAACCGGAGCCGGTGGTCCAGGGTATAATATCAATTGTGAATTGGATGGTGGAAATCAATATCACGACAGAGGGGTTCTTTCAATGGCCCATGCAGGAAGAAATACGGGAGGTTCTCAATTTTTCATTTGCCATAGTCGCCAAAATACAGCTCATCTTGACAGAAACCATACTGTTTTTGGTAAAGTGGTAAAAGGGCTTGAGGTAATTGATCAAATTAAACAAGGTGATAAAATATTAGCGATTCAGATCGAAAAATAGTCATCCATTCTTGATTATTCTAAATTCACAGTTTATGAAAAAGATTTTCCAAACTTTATTGCTTTTCATACTGGCAATATCAGCTTCATTCACCGGTAATGCTCAAAAAGGTTTTGCAGGTCATATTTTATATCAAATTGATTACGATGGCCTGGGCGAAAATGCGGCCATGAAATCAATGCTGCCCAGTGAAATGAAATTCATTCTAAAAAACAACAAAAGCAGAAGCGAATTGAAAACAGGAATGGGTAATCAGATTACCATTTTTGATAGTGAATCGAAAACTATTGTGAATTTACTGAATATCATGGGGCAAAAAGTGGCCATCAAAAAATCTCTTGGTGAAATAGAACTTGAGCGTACAAAATACAGCAATCTAAGGGTGTCGATTAGTGATGAAACAAAAAACATCGCAGGTTACAATTGTAAAAAAGCATTGATTGAAGTGAATGCTGAAGATTTTGGAGGACTGACCACTTTCACTGTTTTTTATACGGAAGAATTAGGAAATACTGGGATTAATTATAGCGACCCACTGTTTAACAAAATCAATGGGGTAATGCTCCAATATGAAGTCAGCACACGTGGGTTGCTAATGAAATTTTCTGCTTCTGAAGTAAAAACCGAAGATGTACCCGATAGTGCTTTCGCCATTCCAAGCGATTATAAGGAAATGACACAAGATGAACTCAAAAAAATGTTTGGGAGCTTCTAATAATTTATTTCTGAAACATATACATTAAATACTTAGGCAATATTATCATTTAGATTTTATTACCTTTGTTATTATTGTTATCTGAACATTCATACCAAATGCCTAGAAGAGTCAACCAATTAAAAAGCAATTCTTTTAAGGAGAAACTAACAGAAGCTCCTAAAGAAAAAGAAATAAAGATAAGAAGTGCCCGTACATTTCTTCCTTTTGCATTTTTAAAAAACGACAAATTCCATCGTGTTTTTGGCTTCTTTTTAATTTTGGCATCTATTTACCTTTTAATAGGTTTTGTTTCTTTTTTTTATACCGGCTGGACTGATTACGACAAAATTGCTTCAGCAACTTTTTTTAAACTGAACCAATATCCCGAAGTTCAAAATTGGACCGGTTATACGGGGGCCTATTTAGCCAAATTTTTTATCAACGATACACTTGGAATAGCTGCATTTATACTTGCTATAAATCTCTTTATTTACGGCTTTTATTTATTGTTTCGGCTAAAGATCATACCATTAGCAAAATTATTTTGGCATTCGCTCATTCTTATTTTATGGATCCCCGTTACAATGGGAATCCTATTTATGAATACTGATTATTCGGTATTGGGAGGGGTTTTTGGGTATCAAGCTAATCTCATACTTATCGGTTTTATTGGTGTCCCGGGCGTAATCATCGGTTTGATATTTATCTTGTTCGCATATGTTGTTATTTCTTTCAACTTTAATTTTAATCCATTCAAGAGCAAAGAAAAACCGGATTCGGATGTATCGGAAGATGGCGAAAAAATCCCCTTTATTTATCCGAACGACAAGTATAATACTGTTGAATTTTCGGTAACTGAAGATGAAAATTTTAGTAAGAAGAAAGTGGTTGGTGTGATATCGGACGATGAATCAAACAATAAGGACTTTGATGAATTTCCCGATCCTGATCTTGATATTGTCGATAATGAGATTCCACCTGGTATGAGAGAAGAAGATATTGAACTTACCATTGAAGAGCCGCTTAAAGAAAAGCAAGATTTCAGCAACGGAAAATTTGAACATTTTGGAATCGACACAGAATATGACCCTACCTTAGATTTGCCACATTATCAATTTCCGAAACTTGATTTGCTGGAAAATTATAACGACGATCAAATATCCGTTCATAAAGACGAACTGGAAGAAAACAAAAACAGGATTGTCGAAACGTTGAATCACTATTCAATCAAAATTGACAAGATTAAAGCAACCATCGGCCCGGCTGTAACCTTGTACGAAATTATTCCTGCACCGGGCGTTCGTATTTCAAAAATTAAAAATCTGGAAGATGATATCGCACTAAGCCTTGCTGCAATGGGAATCCGGATTATTGCCCCGATACCCGGAAAAGGGACCATTGGAATTGAAGTTCCGAATAAAAACCCGGAAATCGTTTCCATGAAATCTTTATTGGCTTCCGAAAGATTCAGGAATACCACAATGGAACTTCCACTGGCTTTAGGGAAAACAATTGCCAACGAAAGTTTTATTGTCGACCTAACTAAAATGCCTCATATATTGATGGCAGGGGCGACCGGTCAGGGTAAATCGGTTGGGCTGAATGCCATTTTAGTATCCTTGCTTTACAAAAAGCACCCTTCCCAAATAAAGTTTATTCTTGTCGATCCAAAAAAAGTTGAACTTTCGCTTTTCTCAAAAATTGAAAGGCATTTTCTGGCCAAGTTACCCGATTCGGAAGAAGCCATAATTACTGATACCCGTCTTGTTGTAAGAACGCTGAATTCGTTAACCATTGAGATGGATAACCGTTATGAATTGCTCAAGGATGCGCAGGTCAGAAATATCAAAGAATATAACGCCAAGTTTATTGCCAGAAAGTTAAACCCGGTTCATGGTCACCGCTATCTGCCTTATTTAATTTTGGTAGTTGATGAATTTGCCGATTTAATTATGACTGCCGGAAAAGAAATTGAAAACCCCCTTACTCGTTTGGCTCAATTATCAAGAGCCATTGGAATTCATCTTATCATCGCGACCCAACGGCCATCAGTCAATATTATTACCGGTACCATTAAAGCCAACTTCCCGGCCCGTATTGCATATCGTGTAATTTCAAAAATCGATTCCCGCACCATTTTGGATACAGGCGGAGCAGATCAATTGATCGGACGTGGAGACATGCTTTTAGCTACCGGAAGTGATTTAACCCGTTTGCAATGTGCTTTTCTGGACACGGATGAAGTTGAAAAAATAACCGACTTTATAGGTTCACAGCGAGCATATGCAACACCTTATCTTCTGCCGGAGTATGCAGATGATAATGACATAAATGGTGGCACGGATATTGATCTTAGCGACCGGGATGAATTGTTTGAAGATGCTGCATATATTATCGTGCAAACGCAACAAGGATCAACTTCATTATTACAACGAAAACTCAAATTGGGTTATAACAGGGCAGGAAGAATTATTGACCAGCTTGAAGCTGCCGGGATAGTTGGCCCATTTGAGGGAAGTAAAGCAAGAGAGGTTAAAGTGGCCAATGAATTTGCTTTAGAACAATTTTTGAAAGACTTAAACAAGGAATAAACAACTCAATTTAAAATCTAATGAGAAAGACATTTTTATTTATAATTTCGTCAATAATAGCTATTGGGAGTTTTGCCCAAAAAGACAAAAAAGCTACTGAGATACTTGACCGTGTTATCGCCAAAACTGAATCTTACAAAACCATGGAAGTTGAATTTACACTTGCTATGGTCAATGTTGAGGCAGATATCCACGACAACAAGAATGGAGTTTTGCTTGTAATGGGTGATAAATACAAGCTTACATTATCTGAACAAATTGTTATTTCGGATGGCAAGACCATGTGGACCCTTTTACTAGAAAACAAGGAAGTAATGATTAATGATGTTGAGGAAAATGAGGAATCAATTACTCCTACTAATTTATTAAATTCTTATAGCGACAATTATAAGTCAACATACTTAAAAGAAGATGTAATTAATGGGAAAAAGGTCGATTTAATTGAGCTGACTCCACTGAAAGGCAAAATTTATACAAAAATAGAAGTTGCCATTGAAAAGGGCATGGATCAGATATACAGTTTCTCAATGTTTGATAAAAACGGAAGTACCTATTCTTATACTATCAAAAAATACAATTTGAATAAAAAAGTAGGTGAGTTTGAATTTGTATTTAATGAAGCAAAATATCCTAACTTTGAGATCGTTGACATGAGATAATCTTATTTATTAATACTTATTCAGCTTTAAAAATCACTTTATGAATACCTCTGTCGACATCAGTTATTACCCGCTAAAAGAAGAGTTTATCCCTGCCATACTTGATTTTATTGATCGGCTGAATAAACATGAGAACATAAAGACCAAAACAAATGGGATGAGTACGCAGGTCTTTGGTGAGTATTTTGATGTGATGAATGCATTGACTGAAGAAATCCATAAATCATTTGAAATACCTCATTCTGTTTTTATCCTTAAAATAGTTAATGCCAATCTGAGCACAAATTAATGGATTCAGGAAATATCTTTGACGTTTTATACCAAAACATCCTTAATACAACTTTACTGGAAATCGTTGCAGTATTTTTTGGTTTGTTAAGTGTTTGGTACGCAAAAAAAGCCGACATCAAAGTTTATCCTACCGGAATTATCAGCGTTGTAATTTATTTTTATATCTGTATTGGAGTAAAACTTTACGCTGATATGGGAATCAATTTTGTATATTTTGTAATGAGTATTTATGGCTGGTATGCATGGACCAAAAAGGACAAAAAAGAAAAGATCCTACCCATCAGTTTTTGTACAAAAAAGGAATATTTTATCAATTTTATTATGTTCGTTTTCTTCCTGATAACGCTGATTTATATCCTGAAAAATTACACAGATAGCAATGTTCCCTATTGGGATTCGCTTACTACTGCCATATTTTTAGTTGGGATGTGGTTGATGGCACGCAAGAAAGTTGAGAACTGGATACTTTGGATAATTGGAGATGTGATCTCAATTCCCCTGTATTTTTACAAAGGACTTGTACTCACCTCATTTCAGTTTTCAATGTTTTTAATCCTTGCGGTTTTAGGTTATATTGAATGGAAAAGAAAAATTAAGGAGGCACAGGAAATTGCTTAAACGAATCGCTATAACCGGACCGGAATCTACCGGGAAATCAAGGCTTTGTCAACAACTATCCGATTATTACAAAGATTTATGGGTTCCTGAATTTGCCCGTGAATACATTGATAAAATCGGCAGACCTTATACCCAGGCAGATATCCTGATTATTGCTAAATCACAGGTTAATTTGGAAACTGAGACTGCAAAAAAGGCTCATCAATTTTTGTTTTGTGACACAGAATTGATTGTTACAAAAATTTGGAGCGAACATAAATACCAAAATTGTGATCCATGGATTTTAGATCAGATTAAAAAAAGCGATTACCATTTATATTTACTCTGTGATATCGATTTGCCCTGGGAACAGGATCCACAGCGAGAACATCCTGATTTAAGGGAATACTTTTTCGACAAGTATCGGAAGGAATTAAAATTCCACCATTTCAGGTATAAAATCGTTTCAGGAATTGGAAAAGAGCGATTGGATAACGCCATTAAATTAATCAACAATTCCTTATAAATTATTCTTATTTTTATTTGGCAATTCAACAAATAAAAAGGATGCAGTTACAATCTGATTCAAAAAAAATTCACGTTTTATACTTACCCAAATGGTACCCGAATAAGTACGATTGCATGCCCGGTTTATTCATTAAACGACATGCGGAGTCAGTTACGAAACATTGCAATATTAGCGTACTTTATGTACATTCTGACGATCAAATAAGAATAAACAAAACAGAAATTTCAATAACATTGGAAGATGAGATCCAAACCTGTAGAATTTATTTTCAAAAATCGCAGTTCCCAATGCCGGTTATTGCCCGCCTGATTAACTTGCTCAAATTCTTTTTTTACAATTTTAAAGGAATCAAACTCATATCACATTCTGATCGGAAACCTGATCTTATCCATGTAAATGTTTTAACCAGACTTGGTTTAATAGCATTGATTTATGGGTTTTTTACAAAAACCCCTTATGTCATTACCGAACACTGGACAAGATACTTACCTGAAGTAAATTCATTTAAAGGGAGCTTCCGAAAGATGATCACCGGAATGGTTGTTAGAAATGCTAAAGCGGTGATGCCCGTTACAGAAAATCTCCAACAGGCGATGCAATCGCATGGGTTAAAAAATAAGAATTATCAGGTGATCCCAAATGTGGTTGATGTTGATCTTTTCATTCCCTGTTCAGATCAAAAAACCCATACAATTAAAAAGATCGTTCATCTTTCATGTTTTACCGATGCACAAAAAAACATCAGTGGAGTTTTGAGGGTCATTAAAAAATTAAGTACCATCAGACAAGATTTTAAATTGCATTTCATAGGTGAAGGGGAAGATTTTGATCGGATGAAACAAATTTCAGATGAATACAAACTAACGAATAATCTGGTTTTTTTTGAAGGAATGTTGCAAGGAAAAAAATTAGCAGATAATATCAGTTCTGCCGATTTGATGATTTTGTTCAGCCATTACGAAAACTTGCCCGTGGTTATTTTAGAAAGTTTTGCATGCGGGGTTCCGGTAATTTCAAGTCGGGTTGGAGGCATTCATGAGCATTTGAACAATAAAAGAGGTGCTTTGGTCGATGCCGGAAATGAAGATCAATTTTTAAAAATATTAAATCATACCTTGGATGAATTGGCATTCTTTAATAAAAATGAAATCAGGCAATACGCCATCGAACATTTCAGCAAGAAGGTAATTGGTAAAAAACTTTACGATATTTACACATCAATTTATAAAACTTAAGTTTGTTTCAAAAAATCATCAATACCTTAGGCACCCGAGTTTTTTCAGCAGTTTTAAATTTGCTGATTGCAATTTTTATTTCCCAGCATCTTGGAGCCATTGGCAAAGGTCAGCAGGGACTGATCATTGCAACCATCACCTACATTCTTATCTTTTCGAATTTAGTTGGAGGAAGCACTTTGGTTTACTTATTGCCGCGATATGGGTATGCGCGTTTGCTTTTGCCTTCGTATATATGGTCAATATTAATGAGCCTGGCTTTTTATTTTATCCTGACCACAACCAGGATTATTGAAAACACATTGATTTTAAATATCTGCATCTTATCAATATTTATTTCATTTATCTCCATCCATTCGAACCTGCTCATTGGGCTCGAAAAAGTAAAAACTGCCAATCTCATCTGGTTTCTGCAACCGCTCATGATTATCGGATTCCTCCTTGCCTTCTTTCTGTTCGGGAATCAAGTTGGTATCGACACCTATTTTAATGCACTCTATTTCTCGCTTAGCATCTTGGTAATTCTAAGTTTTATACTATTACTTAAAGCAAAAAAAACACCTGTAATATTTAAACTGCAATCTAATTTTAATATACTCTCAGAGATGTTCCGTTTGGGATTTCTTAATCAATTGGCACATATTTTTCAGATGTTAAGCTTTCGGATGAGTTATTATTGGTTAGGTCAAGTCTATTCCGAAGCTGAAGTCGGGATCTATTCAAATGGAACTTCTCTTATCGAATCGGTTTGGCTATTGAGCAGAAGTATCAGCATGGTTCAATATTCCAGAATAGTGAATATGAGCAACAAAAAAGAAGCTCAAAAACTCACCCTAAACTTAAGTAAATTGAGTTTTGTGATCAGTTTTGTCATATTACTGCCTATGATTTTTCTTCCCTCCTCTTTTTATGAATTTATATTTGGAGAAGGCTTCGGAGATGTACGATTGGTTATTCAATCACTGGCTCCGGGTGTTTTATTTCTCAATTTGAATATTATTATCAGTCACTATTTTTCGGGAACTGGCAAGTACCATTTTAATTCCATTGCATCTTTTGCAGGACTTTGTATTGCAATACCCTTATTTAGTTGGATGATTCCGGCATTTGGGATATTAGGAGCAGGATTTGCAAGTAGTATTTCCTACCTTGTTACAACCATGGTTATTCTTTACTTCTATAAAAAAGAAGCAGAAATAAATATAAGCGATTTACGTTTAACACTTAATGACCTCTTGCAAGTGAAGAAGTTATACGAAAACACCTTTTTAACAAAAAAACTAAAAGATGATCAACATTAAATCATTAAGTGCCACTTCTATTGAAAGCATACATCAGGCATTTGTTATAGCTTTTGCTGATTATGAAGAACCATTTGACATGACCGTCAAACAACTTCAGTACATGATTGAACGAAGAGGCTTTGTGCCTGAATTATCGTTTGGTGCTTTTGATGATGAAGAACTGATTGGTTTTATCTTAAACGGCATTGGTTTATGGAACAATATACTTACCGCTTACGATACAGGTACCGGTATAGTTAAAGCATATCGAAAACAAGGAATTGCCACCCGCATTTTTAATGAATCGCTTCCGGTATTGAAGCAGCATGGGGTAAATCAATATTTACTAGAAGTGATCAAGACAAATACCAAGGCCTACGAATTATACAAAAAGGCCGGGTTTGAGGTGCTCAGGGAATTTGATTATTTCGTATCCCCAATTGAATCGATTAATACTACCACTGAAGAGTTAATAACCGGATTCAGCATTAATGAGATTGATGAACCTCAATGGGATTTATTCAGTACTTTCCGTGATTTTACACCTTCATGGCAAAACTCATCTGATTCAATTCAACGCAAGCGATCGTTCTTTAAAATCCTGGGCATTTTCAATGAAAAAACCTTAGTTGGCTATGGAATCATCGAAACACACACTGGAGATATCCCACAATTTGCCATTGCCAAAAATTTCAGAAGAAAGGGATTGGGGACAGCACTTTTTAAAACATTTTGTAATACCACCGAGAGTGGCATTATAAAAATTATCAATACCGATTTCAAAGATAAAGGCACTAAAATTTTTATTGAAAGCCTTGGTTTTAAAGCCGGGTTTGGGCAGTATGAGATGTTGCATAAGTTTTAATAAGTCATTTTTTAACAACTGGAGGATCAGATTATGATTGATAATGCTAATACAGAAACATTGAATTTTGATGATGGTGAAAGGTTTTTACTTCGTCATATGGCACATGGCGATGCAACCAAGGAACAAAAATTCGTACGTAAACTTTCAAATGAGTCTCGCTACCTGCGCTTTCATGGATCAATCAAAGAACTAAATAAGGAGGATCTGGAGAGGTTTACAAATCCCAACCCGCTGAGCGAAGAAGCCCTGATTATGCTGTATAAAGGAGCATCATTGGAAGAAGAAATCGGCGTTGCACGATTCATCATTGATCCGGATGACGAGGGCTGCGAATTTGCAATTGTAGTTGCTGATGAATGGCAAAATCTTGGCCTTGGGGCAAAACTGATGAATGCATTGATAAATCATGCTCAAGCTCGCGGGTTAAAACGAATTTATGGTTCTGTACTCAAAGATAACGCTGGTATGCTCCAGTTTATCAAAGGATTGGGATTTGAAGAAACCATCGACCCTGATGATTCTTCGCTTATACTTGTTACAAAATATCTGAGGGATTCATCAGGATCGTAATATTTTGTAAATGATCCGTAGGTTAGGTAAATTGACCTCCCCACAATTGGAGAATATAACCATTTTATTAGTAGTGAAAAACTTTAAATTTAACTGCCTGGAGCATGGCTTCACACAACAAGTATTGCTTAAGTTTTGGATTTTGAAAAAGAAAGCGGTGCGAAGTTTTAAAAAGTAAGGAAATAAAATTGTTAAAAGTATAGAAATATAACTGCGTGCTATTTAATACAAATCCCTAAATGCATATACAAATACGAATAGATAATAACTTACAAGTCAATTTTTATTTTCGCATTTTCTAAATAAGGTAAAGGTGTGACTAAATCAAATTCCTTTGAAACATCGAAGAGATAGTTTAACAAATTGATGTGCTCAGCTCCGATTATTAATAAAATTCTATCATCAGGATTAGAAGTTATTCTTTGAAGGTTCCTAAAAATTCTCAGGTTCCGGTTAAACCACCTGCCTGTTTCAAAATCAACTCCAATAAAATCACCGTTTTGTTCTTCATATTTAAAAGGAGTCAATAAATATACTGACAACCTGTCTTTAATATGCTGGGGATCATTTAATTCGATCAATTCATTAACAATGCTGTTCACTATTCCGGATGGTTTAGGCAGCTTATATACAGAATCGGGAGAATTGAGATAATAATCCTCAAAATTAGCAGATCGGATACTATCGTCAAATAATGCTTCAAGGGTAGCATAATGTTTGCCCCAATCATTAACACAATAAATTTGAGGCAGGTTCAAATTTTTCCCAATCCGAAAAGCAAGTTGATAAATTTCATCTTTATCCAATGTAAGTCTATCCGACTTATACAATGAATATAATGAATCTATTTGGTATTGTTTAGCTGGTAATGCTTCTATCGCAATCTTATTCGGTTTAAATTCCTCAATGGCTTTGCATATTTCAATTATTTCTGATTGATAAGGTTCATCAAGCACCGAGATTTGATCTTTTTTTTCTGTTTTTACAACATCCAAATTATGATAGGCAAAATGAAAAACGCCAAGTGTCATTATTTGTGCTTGCTTTGGAACATCATTCGATTGTCCGAATGAAGTAGGGATAATAAGCATACCGAAGAATAGGATAAACAATTTTTTCATGTTTTTAATATTAACTTAATTCACGGAGAAGACGAATCCCTTTTCAAAATATTACAACATAAATGGTTTCATGATGACTTTTGCAATAGAATAGAGCTAAAGCTACCAAGAGGATGATTTCATTTGATTAGAGCAGTGGAGCATTGAAAAGCTTTAAGTTTAATTGCCAAAAATATGGCTTCGTTCAACAGATGTTGCTTAAATTTTGGATTTTGAAAAACAAAGCGGTGCGAAGTTTAAAATTTATCTGCCAAAGACATGACTTCGCACAACAGTGGGTTTCGACAAATGCTAAACGGGAGTCTCGATTTGACAAGTTTTAGATAATGTCGGCGTTATAGATAGCCCTTTTTATTCCAAGTCGATTTACAACTTAAGCTTTTTCAGAAGCAAAGTTCGGTTCAACAGGTTTACGGAAATCATTTACCCTGCCAGTAATTCTTCTCTCTGCAGGAAATGTGATATCGTGATAAATATTTACATAATAAGCCAGGCTTTCTTTTAAGCCTTTACGATGGACCAGATGTTGAATTTTTCCCGTTTTATATAAACTATTCGTACATACTATTTCTGGATCTACCTCAAAACCGGCCCCAATAACTACCCTTGGGCCGGCAAATTCAACCAGCGAACCTATTTCTCCGAACATCACATCACCTTGGGTAGCATAACTTGCGTAAGCACCACCTGTGGTCGGTCCGGTAATAACCGATAAAAATAAAACACCGGCTTTTTTCAGATCCAAAATGGCCATGTTCATTTTTGCCATTTGAGCTAAGGACATGGGGCCCTCATTCATCCTTGCCCCACCCGATGCGCAAATTGAAACCATTGGATATTTATGTTTTACGGCAAAATCAACTGCACGCTTGAACTTTTCGCCAAAGGCCGCTCCGAAAGAACCACCAAAAAAAGTCAAATCAGATATGATCAACACGATGGGTTTCCCATTGATCCTGGCAGTACCAGCCACAAGACCTTCTTTCGAAAATGTTTTGCCAATAGTTTTATCCAGTGAATTTTGATAACTTCCAAAATAATAGCGCTCTTTCCCAATTAATTTATGAATGGTTAGATCACTTTCAATCTCCTCGAAAGTATCCTGATCACATATTTTATCTATCTGGTCCTCAACACTTAGATATTCTCCTTTTCCACATTTTGGACAGGCATAATAATTATCTACATATTGTTGATAGGGTACAAAACCGCATCCACCCTTAACTTTAAAAAGATTTTTCTCTATATCCCATTCTTTGGTGCATTCAAAGAGTTCTGTTTCTTCGATCCCCTTTTTTTCCATGTGGGCCTTCATGAGCAATTGGGTGTAAAATTCTTCGCGCTCAATATCAATGGTATTTATTTTTTCATGAATACTTTTCAAGATTTTACGTTTGGTAAGCTTATCAATCGTATCTTCAAACATTCCATAATTCAGCACCCGCTGTCGTCGTTCAATAAGCAATTTATCAACCAATTTGGGTTTAAGGACCTTCTCCCCCGTTTTTAATTCTACAACCCAGTCTTTTAGTGTTAAGGTAAGCGATTCTGTTATGGTGTCGATGGTAAATTCATAATTTTCGTGAGCACCATTTATGGGCTCAGGCAAAATACCATCTATCATTCCAATTTCCTTGATATGCTCAGCACCCGGCCTTAACATTTCAAGTGCATCAGGAACCGTGTCTTCAATATTTTCACCCGAGGTCAATCTACGATGAAAGATAATACGACAGCAGCTCTCGGGTGCAATCACCGAGTACAAAGAATTCTCAAGCATATAACTCCGATCGGCTACTTGCAAAGCCAAAGCACCACCACTCCCACCTTCACCTATCACATACGAAACAGTTGCTGTTTTCACACCGCAATAACGGCTGATGCAGTCGGAAATCAAAAAAGATTGTCCCCCTATTTCAGATTCCATGGAAGTATCACCGCCAAAAGTATCAATAAAAGAAACGACCGGAATTTGATTTTTTTCAGCTAGGTCAAGCACATCCAATACATAGGCAAATCCCTTCGAAGTTATCATTCCTGTGGCTAAACTATCTTTACCTTGCCTTCTTTTTTCCTGACCAAGGATATAACATACAACTCCATCAACAGAACCTTTAGCAGCAACTAAAGAAGGATCGGGCGAGTTAAAGTATTCTATATTGTCAAATACCCCTGCAATGACATCTGAACTTCTTATCCTGGAGGGATTTCGAGTAATATCATATCGTTCTTTATAGTTACGCTTTAGTGGAAAACCGTCTTTTTTCATAGCTTTGACAAATAAGGTTTATTTAATTGACCAGGTGCATTTAATATCATCTCAGGGCTGATATAACTTAAATATTTCACTATTATTATATTCTTTCCCTTGAAAAAAACGTGGCAAGTTAAAAAAATATCCCTTAATTCAAACCTTAATTCATAAACACAACATGTTTTTGCCACCCAAATGAATTCTTGTCTAAAATAATTTTAACCTGTATTTTTTACAACATTTAGCTAATAATGTGATAAATACATTCGCTACGAGGCCTAATTATTTTTATAAAACGGCCTTATTTTGACACATCATAAATTATGAATGAGATAAAATTCATAATGAGTTATAAACAGCATCACATCATCTGCTACAACTTTTTGCAAATATAAGTTTGCTAACTTTGCTAAAAATTTCAAATGAACAAAAGCAATCAGTTTAAGGGTGTTATATGGGCATTGATTGGTGCAATTTCCATGTCAAATGTCTATATATTCAGTAAAGCTGCTTTAACTGAAATTCATTTAATCCAATTTGGGTTTTACTGGTTTGGTTTGGGTTTGCTCTGGAATTTGATTTATTCGGTAAAAACAAAGAAACTACAGCATATTAAAGGTTTTAGCCGTTCATCCTTTATTGCGATTGGGGTAATAGGCTTACTTGAATTAGTCTCTACCACTTTATTTTTCATAGCGATAAAATCAGCTGATAACCCTGCTGTAATTTCATTTCTGGCAGATACCAACCCATTGTTTGTTGCAATTCTGGGAGTCGTACTTTTAAAAGAACGATTTAATTTAATTGAATCATCGGGAATGGTGTTCATCATCTTGGGTGCACTAATTATCAGCTATAAAGGGGATACAGGATTAAACAATCTGTTGATTCCAGGCTCACAATATATCTTACTATCTGTATCACTCTATGCCTTTGCAATCATTTATGCTAAAAGAAAAATTAAACTGATACCCCCGGCTATCCTAAGCATTAACAGATCTTTGCTATTATTTATTTTTTCATTCATTCTCTTAATATCCTACGGATTTTCCATTAAAATTTCATGGATGGTATTCTTTAACTTACTGATTGGATCATTATTGGGGCCATTTTTAACCGGTCTGGCAAATTATTCCTCTCTTCAATATATTGAAGCATCCAAATCATCAATCATCAGAAGCAGCCGAAGCTTGTTTGTGGTGATCGGAGCCTATCTCTATTTTGGCACCTTACCCCAATCGTATCAGCTTTTGGGAGGATTATTCACCTTAACCGGAGTGATTATCATTTCACTGGGCAAATCATTTACAAAACATCCAAAAAAAACATTCAAGTTATCTTCCTGATTATATTGTCACTGTAAGATATGAACAGAACTTGTTTGAAAAATAAATGAAATTCACATCATAGTGATGAGTCAAATCTTTAATTTTGCCGCAAACTGGTAATAATGTCAGAAAATTACACTGAAGATAGTATAAGATCGCTTGACTGGAAGGAGCATATCCGACTTAGACCAGGAATGTATATTGGGAAGCTTGGTGACGGTGCTTCGCAGGATGATGGGATTTATGTTTTAATCAAAGAAATTATTGATAATGCCATTGATGAATTTGTAATGGGCAATGGCAGAAACATCGACGTTGATATCTCTGACAAAATGGTTAGCATCCGTGATTACGGTCGCGGAATGCCACTCGGAAAAGTAATTGATTGCGTTTCGAAAATCAACACCGGTGCCAAATACGATTCTAAAGTTTTCAAAAAAGCTGTTGGATTGAATGGAGTAGGTTCAAAAGCAGTAAATGCCATGTCATCCTATTTCAAGGTCCAGTCAATTCGTGAAGGACACACTAAAATTGTAGAATACAAACGGGGTGAGCTCATGCTGGATGCCGAAATTGTTCCTTCAATTGAAAAAGATGGCACCTTAATTAATTTCATACCTGACGATCAGATTTTCGGCAATTTCCATTATATCATGGATTATGTTGAAAAACTGCTTTGGAATTATGTTTTTCTGAATAACGGCCTGACCATCAATTTTAATGGAGAAAAACTTATTGCAAAAAACGGAATTGTAGATTTACTTGAACGGAATATTAATGGAAACGGCCCCATCTTATATCCAATCATCCACATTACCGAAGATGATTTGGATTTTGCATTTACACATAGCTCAAAGCAATACGGAGAAGAATATTACTCGTTTGTAAACGGACAGCATACAACGCAAGGAGGTACACATCAGGCAACATTTCGGGAAGCAATCGTAAAAACCATTCGTGAGTTTTACAACAAAGATTTTGATACTTCTGATATTCATACCTCAATTCTGGCAGTTGTAAGTTTAAAAGTCCAGGAACCGGTTTTTGAGTCACAAACCAAAACAAAATTAGGTTCTCAGCATATTGAGCCCGAAGGTCAAACCATTCGCAATTACATCACAGATATTGTTAAACGAAATCTGGATAACTTTTTACATAAGAACCCGGACACCGCCGAATCATTATTGCTTAAAATAATGCAAAACCAGAAGGAGCGAAAAGAGATAGCCGGGATTAAAAAACTGGCTAAAGAAAGTGTAAAGAAAGTCAGCCTTCATAATAAGAAGCTTAGAGATTGCCGCATTCATTATAATTCAAATCATGAAAACCGTTTAGATACCATCCTTTTTATAACCGAGGGTGATTCAGCTAGTGGATCAATTACAAAATCGAGAAATGTAAACACACAGGCGGTTTTTAGCTTAAAAGGGAAACCCTTGAATTGTTACGGCCTCAGTAAAAAAATAGTTTACGAGAATGATGAATTTAATTTGCTTCAGTCGGCACTCAACATTGAAGATGGCATAGAAAACCTGAGATACAACAATGTGGTTATTGCTACCGATGCCGATGTGGACGGGATGCACATTCGATTATTGCTCTTAACGTTTTTTCTTCAATTCTATCCCGACCTCATCAAATCAGGACATGTATACATTTTGCAAACACCATTATTCAGGGTACGAAATAAAAAAACGACGAAGTATTGCTATTCGGAAGAAGAACGCCAAAAAGCAATCAGTAGCCTGGGTGTAAATCCTGAAATAACACGATTTAAAGGGTTAGGGGAAATTTCACCTGACGAATTCAAGCATTTTATCGGTTCAACAATGCGCTTAGATCCTGTACTGCTTACCAGAGATGCGAGCATATCGGATATTCTTTCGTTTTATATGGGGAAAAATACTCCAACGCGACAAAATTTCATCATCGATAACCTCAGAATTGAGGAAGATTTTGTGGTAGAAGATAAAGTGGCTTAATTATCAAACTTTTTTAATTTCAATTTCCTTAAATGCTTTACCCAAATTTTCGATAATATCGCTTGCTATTAATGAGGTTTCGCCTGATTTCTTTGCTGCCTTATCACCGGCCAATCCATGCACATAAACCCCTATTAATGCAGCATGAACACCGGTGTAACCTTGAGCCATTAAGCTTAAAATAATGCCTGTAAGCACATCCCCACTTCCAGCAGTTGCCATTCCCGGATTTCCGGTACAATTAAAAAAACAATCGCCCAAAGGAGTTACAATTTGTGTGTATGCCCCTTTTAAAACAACAACCAGATCGTGTTTAACGGCAAATTCCTTCGCTAACGCGACTCTTTCAAAATCATTCGTTGATTTACCAGCTAAGCGTTCAAATTCCTTTGGATGTGGTGTAATTACACAGCCTTTTGGCAAAAAAGCCAGCCAGGTTTTGTTTTCAGCAAGGATATTTAAAGCATCTGCATCAAATACCATTGGTACATGAGTGTTTTGAATAAGTACTTTTAAGGCATTGCGGGTTTGCTCCTCGGTTCCAATGCCGGGTCCTGCACCAATAGCTGAATAATTATTTAAATCAGGCACATTACTAAAAGAGTTTTCAAATCGGCCCAGGCTGATCATTGCTTCAGGAACTGCGGTTTGCAATACATCATTTCCAACCTGGGGAATATGTGAAGTAAGTAACCCCACTCCGGAACGCAAACATGCCTTTGAAGCCAGTACTGCTGCACCCATTTTCCCCAGACTTCCCGCCACTAGCAGAGCATGACCGTAATTTCCTTTATGTGAAAACTTAGTTCTCTTTTTGTAAATTTTTCTGCAATCATTTTTCTTGATTAAATAATCCTTGACCTTAACCTCATCAATATATTTTTCATTTAACCCGATGGATAGAATCTCCCATTTCCCAACAAACCTGTCATTTTCAGGCATAAAAAAAGCAAGTTTTGAAGATTGAAACGATAAAGTATAATCCGCCTGAATAATTGAAGCTTTCTCAATAACCGATGATCGATCTGCAAACAATCCGGAAGGAATATCGATGGCAATGGTTATACAAGCTAATTTATTAATCTCATTAATAAGCTCAGCTGCCAATCCACTAACAGGCTTTGATAATCCGGAACCAAATATTGCATCAATAATGATATGATTTTCGGGGATATCAGGAAAATTGTCTAAAGATTTTAAGCTAATTATTTCACATTTTTGCTGTTGTACCAGTCGATCATGGTTTATTTTAAAATCAAGTGAATAATTTTCTGTAATCTCGGGAATAACAACCTTTACTTCAAAACCTTTTTCTGCTAACAATCGGGCAATTGCCAAACCATCACCTCCGTTATTGCCCGGCCCACAAAAAATATAAAAGGCATAAATCCGATCCATATATGCTTCCAGCCATTTCACACATTTCATTGAAGCTCTTTCCATCAGATCAATTGAAGCGACAGGCTCATTTTTGATGGTATAAGCATCAGCCTCACGAATTTGTTCTACAGACAATACTTTTTTCATGATTCAGCGTTTTACACAAATTTACCAAAAATCCAACTAAATATCATGATCTGTTCAAGATAAGAATAATGGCATTAGCCTCATTATTTAGATTTAATCGTAGGTGCAGATTTATCTTTCAACTATTTTTGCAAAAAAAATTAAGATGCCCAGAAGAAATAACAAACAAAGTTTTCCAATTCTTAAAAATGTTGAAATTGTTGATGCAGGCTCCGAAGGAAAAGCCATTGCACGGGTTGAGAATCAGGTGATATTCGTTCCATTCGTGGTTCCGGGCGATATTGTTGACATTCAAATTACAAAAGCCAAAAAATCGTATAAGGAAGGAAAAGCAGTCCATTTTCATAAATATTCAACATTACGAATTGAACCGAAATGTTCGCATTTTGGCGTATGCGGTGGATGCAAATGGCAGAACTTATCGTACGAACAACAGTTGATTTATAAACAAAAACAGGTTAAAGACTGTTTGGAAAGAATTGCCAAAGTAGAATTTCCTGAAATTTCACCCATTCTGGCAGCTGAGGATGTTTTTTATTATCGAAACAAACTTGAATATTCTTTCTCCGACCGAAAATGGTTAAGCGAATTTTCGAAAAATGAAGATCACAGCAAAACCAATTTCAATGGTGTTGGGTTTCATATTCCTGGCATATTCGATAAAATTGTAGATATTGAACATTGCTATTTGCAAGCAGAACCATCAAATAAAATTCGACTGGCTATTAAAGATTATGCCTTCAAGCATCAACTATCCTTCTATAATGCCCGCCATTGGACCGGGTTTTTACGTAACCTGACCATAAGAACAAGCAATACGGGCGATTTAATGGTAATTTTGGTTGTTGGTCAAAGGGATGAAGAAAACATCAAAAATCTGATGAACTTCATCAAGGATGAATTTCCTGAGATTACCTCCCTTTTTTATGTCATCAATCAAAAACAAAATGACGATATTTCTGATCAGACCTTTGTACATTTTCATGGAAAACAGTTCAACACCGAGCAAATGACTTCTTTGCTTGCCCCACAAACGCAGTTGAAATTCAAGGTAGGGCCCATTTCATTCTTTCAAACAAACTCAAAACAAGCCAACCATTTATATGATATTGCAGCCGAATTTGCGGGTTTTAAAGGTCACGAAACAGTGTATGATCTTTATACCGGAACGGGTAGTATTGCCATCTTCATTGCCGGTTCTGTAAAAAAAGTTATTGGGCTTGAATATGTTCCTTCCGCAATCGAAGATGCCAAAGTAAATGCAAGCCTTAATCAAATAAATAATGCTTCTTTTCATGCGGGCATTATTGAAAAGATTTTGACTGAAGATTTTGTAACTCAGAATGGAAGGCCTGAGATTATCATTACAGATCCACCCAGGGCAGGGATGCACCAAAAAGTGATTGATCAATTGAATATTATTCTGGCAGAAAAAATTGTGTACATCAGTTGCAATCCTGCGACACAGGCACGTGATCTTGCGCTATTAAATGATAATTACAGAGTTGTTAGGGTGCAACCGGTAGATATGTTCCCACATACGCATCATGTTGAAAATGTGGTTTTACTTGAAAAGCGGGTGTAATTTGATGGATTGAGCCAAGATTTCAATTTCACTGTTTTCACCATTCACAATGATCTGGGCTTTTTTATAAAATACATCCCGCAATTTTAATTGCTCAGTTATAAATGTAGTCAGCTCATTCTCATTCATATCTTTAAGCAAAGGACGTACGCGTTTTGCGTTCGTTAAACGATAGACCAACGCAGGAATACTCATTTGAAGATAAACAGTCAGTCCCATACCTTTCATCAGAGAAAGATTATTGTTAAAACAAGGTGCACCTCCCCCTGTTGAAATTACAACATTATCTATTTGCTCAGTTTCCTTAATCAGATTTGATTCAATTTCCCTGAATGCCTGTTCATCATATTTTACAAAGAAATCCGTAATCTTTAAATGATACTTTTCTTCAAAAATTTCGTCCAGATCAATAAATTGATAATCAAGCAAACGAGCAAGTTTTTTTCCGACAGTGGTTTTACCACTTCCCATATAACCTATCAAGTAAATGCGCATAAATAATTCTTAATACGTAACGAAGTTATGAAAAACAGGAAATGTTGTTATGAGATATCGGGTAATTTTCACAATTTTACTTAATTATAAAGCTAAAATAATTAAAGCATCTTTTATTTTCGAATCAAAACTGCTTGAACAGCTTTAATGATATGTTCGGCATCCAGGCCATAGGCCGTTAACAATTCATCCGGTGTACCGCTTTGTCCGAACTGATCATTTACTGCAACCATTTCCATCGGAGTTGGTAATTTTCGAGCCAATAATTGGGCTATGCTATCACCCAATCCCCCGTTGCGCATATGCTCTTCAGCAGAAACAACGCATTTTGTTTTAGTCACTGATTTCAGGATTGCTTCTTCATCCAAAGGCTTGATGGTGTGGATATTGATAATCTCGGCATTAATACCCATTGCAGCAAGTTGATGACCCGCTTCAATGGCCTGCCACACCAAATGACCCGTAGCGAAAATACTTACATCAGCTCCTTCATTAATCATCAATGCTTTGCCAATCTCAAATTTTTGATCAGCCGCTGTAAAATTTGGAACACTGGGCCGTCCAAAACGTAAGTAAACCGGGCCCACATGATCTGCAATTGCTATTGTTGCCGCTTTGGTTTGGTTATAATCGCAAGGATTGATCACAGTTAAATTAGGCAACATTTTCATCAATCCAATATCCTCAAGTATCTGATGAGTGGCACCATCTTCACCCAGGGTAACACCCGCATGCGATGCACAAATTTTCACATTTTTGTTTGAATATGCAACCGCCTGTCTGATCTGATCATAAACCCTGCCCGTAGAAAAATTGGCAAAGGTACCAGTGAACGGAATTTTACCTCCGATGGCTAATCCGGCTGCTATGCCAATCATGTTTGCTTCTGCTATCCCGATTTGAAAAAAACGTTCCGGGAAATCTTTCACAAAAGCATCCATTTTTAAGGATCCGATTAAGTCGGCACATAAAGCAACCACATTCTGATTGGTTTTACCTAGTTCGTGCAATCCGGCTCCAAAACCAGAGCGGGTATCTCTGTGATCTATTACTTTTATATCTTTCATTATTTAGGTATGCTAATTATGTTGATGTGTTTGAGTATTTACGTGTTCGTGTGTTTACGTGCTTAAGAATATAAAAGGTTGACTCTAATAACATTAACTCTTTAACACCTTAACACATTTTCTTTCTAATAATCCCCCAATGTTTCTGTTAACTGCGAAAGTGCATTTTTTAATTGCTCATCATTTGGAGCATTTCCGTGCCATTTATGGGTCCCCATCATAAAATCCACACCCATCCCCATTTCTGTTTTCATTAAAACCATTACTGGTTTTCCCATTCCGATTTTGTCTTTAGCTTCTTTCATGGTTCTTAAAATAGCAATCATATCATGGCCATCCATTTCCAATACTGCCCAACCAAA
Source organism: Bacteroidota bacterium (assembly GCA_018816945.1). Taxonomy (NCBI): domain Bacteria; kingdom Pseudomonadati; phylum Bacteroidota; species Bacteroidota bacterium. Next base: position 60,676 of record JAHIVC010000052.1, read on the forward strand.
TGCCAACCATTTTGCTTTCAGATCACCTAAGGATAATACGTCTTCGGTTGGGCCATCAATTTGTTTACCGTTTAAATCTACAACAGCGATCAGATTATCCACTTTTTTGGCAGCTGCATACATGGCTGCTTCCCAAACCTGTCCTTCTTCTAATTCGCCATCCCCCATCAATACATAAACCAGTTTATCGTCATTGTCCAATTCTTTGGCTTCAGCTATTCCAATTGATACAGACAGTCCCTGACCCAATGAACCGGATGCAATCCTGATACCGGGTGTATTTTCAGCAACAGAAGGATGTCCTTGTAATCGTGTATGAAGTTTACGAAATGTTCCCAATTCATTAATTTCGAAATACCCATTTCGAGCTAAAACACTATAAAAAACAGGTGAAATATGGCCATTTGATAAAATAAAAACATCTTCGTTTTTACCGTTCATTTTAAAATTCTTTGGATCATGATCCATGATTTTAAAATACAAGGCCGTGAGAAAATCGGCACAACCCAGCGAACCTCCCGGATGACCTGATTTCGCACCATGAACCATCCTAACTATGTCCCTTCTTACCTGACTTGCAATCTGTTGTAAATTTTCGATATTTGACATAAATGATTTTTTTGCAAAAGTAAGTTTTTAAGTTTTAGAGACTAACAATTGTTAGTAAAATAGAATAAATATTAATTTAAGAAAGAATGCCTGATTTTGAAATTAATGTTCGCATTTCAATTTAATGTTTCAAAATTATTCCTATTTTTAAACTTTCTAAATAATTACTATTCATGAGAAAGTTTTGCTTTTCGTTTTTCTTAATTATCACAATAACAATTCCTTCTTTATCAAGGGTTTTAGCACAATCTAATTCGCTGAATTTGAAAGAAAAGCACTGGGTAGATTCGGTTTATAAGTCATTAAGTTTGGAACAAAAAATTGGACAACTCATTATCGTAAGGGCTAATGAGGCTGGGAAAGCTTATGATGGAAATATTGAAAAATACATTAAAGATTACAATATTGGCGGTGTTACTTTTTTCAGGTTTGATGCTTTAAAGCAAATAGAACATACCAATCAATGGCAATCAATTGCTCAAACTCCTCTTTTTATTTCAATGGATGCCGAATGGGGTGTGGCTATGCGATTGAATGAGTTTATAAAATTTCCGTACCAAATGACTTTGGGAGCCATTCAAAACGACAGCCTGATCTATAAAATGGGTACAGAAGTTGCAAGACAATGCCGACGATTAGGAATTCAAATGAATTTCGCACCGGTAGTGGATATCAATATCAATCCCAACAATCCGGTAATAAATATGCGATCCTTTGGAGAAGACAAATATAACGTCACTCGAAAAGGCCTCATGTACATGAAAGGATTACAGGATAATGGAATTATAGCAACTGCCAAGCATTTCCCCGGCCATGGCGACACCGACACCGATTCTCATGCAAGTTTGCCCATTATCAATCAGAGCAGAGAACGTCTTGACAGCATTGAGTTGTACCCTTTTAAAGAACTTTTTAAAAACGACTTGGGCGGAATCATGATTGCACACCTCTACATTCCTGCCTATGAAAACGCAGAAAATACTGCTTCTACCCTATCTCATAATGTAGTAACCAAACTGCTCAGGGATGAATTGGGATTTAAGGGATTAGTTGTAACTGATGCCCTGGATATGAGTGGTGTTACAAAATATTTCAAACCCGGTATCATTGAACAAAAAGCACTAGAAGCAGGAAACGACATTCTTTTACTCCCGAAGGAAGTGCCAACGGCCATGCGAATATTAAAAAAAGCTGTGGAAGATGGAGAGATTCCTGAAAGCCGTATTGAGGAAAGCTGCAAAAAAATATTGGCCTACAAATTCAAAGCGGGGTTGAATAATCCATATTCGATAAATCCGAATTATTTACTAGAAGATATTAATAACGCAGATGCAAACTACCTTAACCAAGAACTTTATGAAAGTGCACTGACTTTAGTAAAAAATATAGATTCCTTGCTTCCTTTAAAAAGGCTTGATACTTTAAAAATTGCCAGCATCGGTATCGGAGTTGGTGCATCAACAAAATTTCAGGAACGGTTAAATAACTATGCTCCGATAAAACATTTTTACTTGAACAAAGAGTCGAGCCTTGAAGAACAACAAGCCATTTTATCAGAACTTGAACAGTTCAATCTTGTGATTGTTGCCATCCAAAATACGGGCATTTACCCAGCTAATAAATTTGGCATAAGCCCTTCAACCTTCACGTTTGTAGATAGTTTATTAAAAAGTAAAAATATTATTCTGGATTTATTTTCAAATCCTTATGCGCTCTCTTTATTCAAGAATGATGACCGTTTCAAATCGATACTGGTATCTTATGAAGATAACGAGTTTACTTACGATTTATCGGCTCAACTAATTTTTGGTGGAGTTGCTGCCAAAGGTAAATTGCCGGTTACGGTGAGCCCATTTTTTTCGATAAACACAGGAATTGAGACTGTTGCAAATCGCATAAAATTTGGAAGACCGGAAGAATTAAATATAAATTATAATTATTTGAAAAAGGTTGATTCTATTGCCATGTTAGGGATTGCAAAGAAGGCTTATCCCGGTTGTCAAATAATCGCGTTAAAAGATGGAGTCGTATTTTACAATAAAGCTTTTGGCAATCAAACTTATTCTGGAACAATTCCTGTTAAACTGACAGACCTTTATGATATTGCCTCTATTACCAAAATTGCAGCTACTACTATCTCTGTAATGAAGATGCAAGAAAACGGACAAATTGATATTGACCGAAAACTCTCAGAATATCTGCCTTATTTGAAAAAATCAAATAAAGGAGATATTGTACTTCGCGATTTATTGACGCATCAAGCCCAATTTCAAGCTTGGATTCCCTATTTTCAGAGTACATTGACTGAAAATAAATTGGACACTTCAGTTTATCATACTAGTATTTCCGAGCTTTATCCTATTCGCGTTGCAGAAAATATTTACATCAGGGATAATTATAAATATCATATCGTCGACAGCATTTTGCTTTCCCCCTTAAGGGAAAAAAATGACTATAAATACAGTGACCTTGGATTTTATTTATTGGCGGCAGCTATCGAAAGCATCAATAATCAACCCATGAATCAATATGTGGATGAGCATTTTTACAAGCCACTTGGATTATCAAATATTTCGTATTTACCAAGACGAAAATATGCTCTAAGCAGGATCATCCCAACCGAATTGGATACTATGTTCAGGCACCAATTGGTTCATGGGGACGTTCACGATCCGGGAGCTGCAATGCTTGGTGGTGTTTCCGGGCATGCCGGGTTGTTTTCTAATGCCACAGATCTTGCCGTTATTATGCAAATGCTTTTGCAGAAAGGATCATACGGCGGACAGCAATATTTTACGCAACAAACCATCAATGATTTTACAAAATATCAATTCCCCCTGAACGAAAACCGACGTGGTTTGGGATTCGACAAACCACTACTTGAGTATGTCAAAGGTGGTGCTGTGAGCTTCAGTGCATCGGCAGATAGTTTTGGACATTCCGGGTTTACAGGAACTTATGCCTGGGCCGATCCACAGCACGGACTGGTTTATGTGTTTTTATCAAATCGCATCCATCCGGATGCTGCAAATTCAAAAATCATGGATTTGAATATCCGAACGGAAATTCATGAGGCTTTTTATCACGCTATCAATAAAACGAAAACCATCAAAAATTAATGGGACATGATCATACACATAAGCATGAAATGAAGGAAGGAAAAAACCTTTTCATCACGGTTTTATTGAATTTTTTGATCTCCTTTGTAGAAATTGCCGGAGGTATTTTTTCAAATAGTTTATCGCTTATTTCCGATGCACTTCATAATTTCAGTGACGGCTTGGCCATGCTGATTGCCTATGTTGCCCTAAAAGTCAGTAAAAAAGATCCAAATTTCCGTAAAACTTTTGGTTATCAAAGGATACAAATCATAGCCGCACTATTTAATGCTGCAACATTGATGGTCATCTGCATTTTTCTTATATACGCAGCCTATCAAAGATTTATAACTCCGGAAGAAATAAAAAGCATGCCCATGATGATTGTTGCAACCATTGGATTAGTTGCAAACCTTTTGGGTGTTTTTTTATTAAAGGGGCACTCTAAAAACAATCTGAATATTAAAAGTGCATATTTGCATTTAATTGGAGATACCTTTTCGTCAGTTGCCGTAATCATTGGAGGTGTTTTAATTTACTACTTCCAAATCCACTGGATTGATCCGTTGATTACAGTTTTGATAAGTGTATATATTATTAAAGAAACTATTTCCATCTTATTGGAAACCTATAATATACTAATGCAATCAACACCTAAAGGAATTGATATTCTTAAATTGACCCAAGAGATTCAACAGATTGAACAGGTTGAAAATATTCATCATGTTCATGTTTGGAGTTTAAGTGATAACGAAACGCATTTTGAGGCGCATATAAATTTAGCCAAAGACCTAAAAACCAGCGAATGCAACCAAATAATTAAAAAAACAGAATCTATATTACATAAAAATTATCAAATAAATCATGTTACTTTGCAAATGGAATATGGATTTTGTGACGATAAAACAATCATTTCTAATAATCACTAATTTAAACTAAATAAGATGAATCCTAAATTGAAATCATTTTTACTCTGGACATTCTCCGTAATTTTTATGATGATCTTTGTTGTTTATCAAAGACTCACAGGACCAACCCATCCATCACGTGGGAAAGTTGAGATTGCAGGTGAAACTGTAAAATACAAACTCCTTCGTTCGTGGGGAAATGAGGGCGATGCCAGAATTGAAGTTAAAGTTGAGAACCAAAACATTCATGGAACTTTCAAATTCAGAAGATTTAAAAGCCATGACGAATGGAGTGAGGTTCCGATGCAACGTGAAGGAAATATGCTGATTGCATTTATCCCTCATCAACCTCCGGCCGGTAAAGTAATGTACAATATTATTCTTAGCAACGAAAATATATCCGTTACTGTTAAAAAAGAACCGGTAATTCTAAGGTTTACGGGAATAGTTCCACAATATATATTATTACCCCATATTCTATTGATGTTCCTGGCCATGGTGTTTTCAATTCGCGCAGGCATTGAAGCTTATTACCGTCGCAACAACATATTTAAATATACTCAATATACGGTAATTTTATTTTTCCTGGGTGGATTAATCCTGGGTCCGATTGTACAAAAGTATGCCTTTGATGCCTTATGGACCGGCTGGCCCTTTGGTCATGATTTAACTGACAATAAAACCCTTGTAGCTTTTGTTTTCTGGGTAATTGCGCTGTTTAAAACCATGAAGGACAAGAAACACCGAACCTGGGTTTTAATCGCAACCGCTGCAATTATCGCGGTGTACTTAATTCCACACAGTGTGCTCGGATCAGAAATTGATTTCACACAGGTACCAAAATAAATGATCAGTCTGCTAATCATACTCATCACAGCTGTAATTTCAATAGTTGCACTGAATGATCAGAACATTTTCGACAAATTGAAGTTCAATGCGTACGACATTAAACATCATCGACAGGGTTATCGTTTTTTCACCCATGCCTTTGTGCATGTCGATTGGATGCATCTCCTGGTAAACATGTACGTTTTATGGATGTTCAGTGATGTTGTATTTACTTTTTTCAGCTATTATTTTGGGTATAAAGCAGCTTATTATTTTATTCTCCTATATGTAGGAGGAATCTTTTTCTCTTCTATTTTTGACTTCATTAAACAGAAGGACAATGTAAATTATAATGCGGTGGGAGCCTCTGGTGCTGTGGCATCAGTGGTTTTCGCCAGCATTATTTTGCATCCCGGAGCATCCATTTATTTATTTTTTATTCCAATTGGAATCCCGGCTGCACTATTTGGATTTGGTTATTTAATCTATTCTGCAATTATGGCCCGAAAAGCAAATGATAATATCGGGCATAATGCCCATTTCTGGGGAAGTATTTTCGGGATCATTTATACTATTCTTATCAATCCCGGGTTTTTTATGCGGTTTATCAATGAAATTTTTCCGAAATAGATAAAATTATTTTGCATTAATTCTGCATCGGATCAACCGGAAATTTTGGCCAGTATGAATAATCACCACCCAATAAATGGAGAGATGTTTCCCATAGCTGATCAGGATCTGTTTTCATAAGAAGCTTTGTGTTGGTGCGCGAAACCACCCAGGCATTTCTTTCTAGTTCCTCTTTCAATTGATTTGGCGACCAGCCTGAATAGCCTAAATAGAATCGAATCTGATCAGGACCAATTTTTTTCAGTAGCATCATTTCTTTTACGACCTCCATTTTACCTCCCCAATACAATCCACTCAAAATCTCAAAGCTACCTTCAATTTGATCGCCCAAAGTATGAATAAAAAAAAGGTTGTCATTTTCAACCGGGCCACCCAAATAAACAATTGAATTAAAATCCGGGAAATCATGAACTACCTCGCTAAGCTTTATATCAAGAGGTTTATTTAAAATCAAGCCAAATGAACCTTCCTTATTGTGATCGGCAAGCAAAACCACCGATCTTTTAAAATAATAATCACCCAGAAAAGGCTCTGAAATCAAAATTTTACCTTTGCCCGGTTCAATATTATTTGTTTTAATGGATAGAATATCACCTAATTTTCGCATGGTCTAAATTTATATAAATTAAGATCAAATGATTACTTTTACAATTAATTTTTCACACAAACGAAGTGTATCAAAAACAATACCATTAATAAGTGAAACACTCAAACAATAATCAAAGTTTTATTAAACTCCGAAAGGATTACCCATGCTTTGTGTTTGAAAATTACAGTGTTAGCACCTATTCAAATGTATTGAAAGTTGAATTTGAATTTTCTGTAAGTGACAAATTTTATTTTTATCCCAAACTAACTTTCCCAATAAAAGACATAAATCTAAAGAATAGATTATCCGAAATCGATTTACGAAACCTTGTATTTCATATCGGGATGATTGAATTAATAAGTTATTGGAAAGCTACATGCAGCCCACAAATACTAATTAAGCCCCATATAATTAATTCAGAACAAGTACTATGGTGGAAGAAAATATATTTTGAAGGTTTGGGCGAATTTTTTCACTTAAATGAAATATTGACAGATTTCGACTCATTTGTTGAAATAAAATCAATTTCCGAAGATTCACTTTCAGTTCAAAATTTTGATTTAACTGACAAAATTCTTGTTCCGATAGGTGGCGGAAAAGACTCAATAGTTAGTATTGAACTACTAAAGAGTAGTAAAATGGAATTATCTCCATTGGTATTAAACATGAATGCGGCACAGGATCGAACCATACGAACAGCCGGTTTTGACCCATCGGAAATTATTGAAATTAAACGCAGTATTGACCCGAAATTACTTGAACTGAATGGTCGGGGATTTTTGAACGGCCATACTCCCTTCTCTGCTCTTTTAGCCTTTACGAGTTTACTTGCCGCAGTTATAAATAGGTATAAATATATCGCATTGTCCAATGAATCAAGCGCCAATGAATCAACAGTAGCAGGCTCTAACGTGAATCATCAATATTCAAAATCTTATGAATTTGAGTCCGATTTTCGAGATTATGTCTCAAAATATATTTCTCGCGATCTCAACTATTTTAGCTTTTTACGACCATTAAACGAGCTTCAAATTGCAGCATTGTTTTCAAAATTCACAAAATATTTTCCTGTTTTCAGGAGTTGCAATGTAGGGAGCAAAACAGATGAATGGTGCTGTAAATGCCCAAAATGCTTATTTACTTATATCATCCTCGGCCCTTTCTTAACCGAAACCGAATTACATTTAATATTCGGCAAAAATCTTTTGGATGATAAAGCCTTGTTACCAATTTTTGATGAGTTGATAGGGATCGGCACTACGAAACCCTTCGAATGTGTAGGGACCCTCGATGATGTCAATGCCGCACTTGTCTTAATCACTGCAAAACATCAAGAATCAAAATTGCCGGTTCTTTTGGAGCATTATCTAAAAACAGATGCTTATGCATCAAACAAAAATCTGAATACAAATAAATTATTGACCGAGATAAATTCTGAACATTTCTTAAATTCCTCATTTCTCTCAATCTTAAAATCAAAACTGAAATGATTGAAAAACTGCGAAAGCTTTTAAACGGAAAGAAGGTTTTGATTTTAGGCTTTGGTCGCGAAGGGCAATCAACCTATCAATTAATTAGATCGTTTTCCCCGGAAACGCCACTAACAATAGCTGACAGTAATGAAATTCACACAGAAGCAAAAAAAATTGGTGAATCTGATCAATATGTCAATATTATTTTAGGTAAATTTTATCTTGATGAAATCAATAAGCATAATCTCATATTTAAATCCCCGGGTATAAGTCTCCAAAATATTTCGCTCAATCCGGATACGATTCTCAGTTCTCAAACACAAGTTTTTTTGGGAGCCTATTCATCGCAAACAATTGGAATTACAGGTACTAAAGGGAAGAGCACCACTTCAAGCCTGATCTATCACATTTTAAAAGAAGCCGGTCGGGATTGCATTTTAGTTGGTAATATTGGGATCCCTGCATTTTCGGCAACCCGAAATATCAAGTCTGACACCATTATCGTTTACGAACTTTCGGGGCACCAGCTTGAATCAGTCAACGTTTCGCCACATGTGGCAATTCTTTTAAATATTTTCGAGGAACACCTGGATCATTTTGGAAACTTTGACCGATACGTAAAAAGCAAAACCAAAATAGCTGAATTTCAAAAAGAGAATGATTTTATGATCATTAATAATGACCAACCCGATCTTCTAAATTATTTACCAAAAATTTTGAAATCAAAAAAACTGGGATTTTCGTTAATCCCTAATTTGAATGCTCAGTGTTTTGTTGAAGATGAAATAATTTACCTCAACATAAACGCAGCACAAATATCGATTATAAACACAATTGAAACTGAAAATCTGATTGGGAAACATAATCAATACAATATCATGGCCGCAATTCTGGCCTGTACAGAAGTAGGTCTAAGTCCAAATCAGATCAGAAATGGAATAAAAAGTTTTCACAGTCTTGAACATCGCCTTGAATATGTTGGATTTTTTAAGGGTATTCATTTTTACAATGATTCTATTTCTACCATCCCGGAAGCCACCATTGAAGCGGTAAAAAGCCTTCCTGATACAGACACATTAATCCTGGGCGGCTTTGACCGTGGCATCAATTACGACCATCTTATCCAATTTTTAGTTGGTTCGGATGTCAAAAACTTCATTTTCATGGGACCGGCCGGAAAAAGAATGAAATCAGTTCTTGACGATTATGAACTATCGGGTAAATTTGTTTTTGAGGCCAACTCATTGGAAGAGGCATTCGTGCATGTACTTAACGCTACTGCTGCAGAAAAAATTTGTCTGCTATCTCCTGCAGCAGCCAGTTATAATGCCTTTAAAAATTTTGAAGAGAGGGGCAATCTTTACAAAAAAATAGCAAGAAATTTATAATTCCTTGCTATTTATCCGTGAAATTCGTCCTGTTAATCCATCTATAGTTTTAGCCTTCCTCGTTTCAGGGTATTTATCTACTTTTATGGAGTGGATTTCTTTTTTAAATCAGGTTTAGGAGCCGTCTCTGTTTTTTTAGCCGGAACTTTTTTTGGTTCAGCTTTAACGCTCACTTCCTCTTTAGGCTCAACCTTTACTTTTACTTCAGCTTTTACAGGTTTTTCTACTTTTATAAAAGCATTCTTTTTTATTTTAGGCCTTCTCACACCGTGACTACCCAAAATAATTTTACCTCTTTTCGTCTTTTTATCTCCTTTTCCCATCACTTGTCATTTTAATAATAGAATGGTAAAGTTAAGCAAAAAAATGAAGTTAAAAAAGTAATATTCATCGATTTAACAATTCTTTTTAAAAAACTCCTTCTCAACAACCACAGGATTCCTCAATACATTTCTGGTCCAATTAAGCAATACCTCCAGTTTTTCGGGTTCGGTTAACTCCCACGAAACGCCAGATTTTCTAATATTATCAATTAACTTGGTAATAAAAATCGCTGCAGAAACTGATATGTTAAAACTCTCGGTAAACCCGTGCAACGGAATTTTAACAAATTCATCTGCATTTTCCATCGCCAGTCGCGAAAGACCACTCAATTCATTTCCAAAAACAAGTGCAATCTTTTTATCTACCAATAACTCATCCAAAACCTGATCATTTTTATGTGGGCTTGTTGCCACAATCCGATAGCCCTGTTCTCTCAATCGACTGAAAGCATCCAGTGTGTTGTTTGGATTTTTATTGTATCTGTTTAAATTTAACCACTTTGACGATCCCAACTCCACCTCTTTGCAAAGGTTATATTTGTTTTGATTTTCAATAATATGAACATCCTGTATCCCATAACAATCACAGGTTCTTAAAACTGCACTTACATTGTGCGATTGATAAATATCCTCTAACACAACTGTTAAATGACGTGTTCTTTCCTTTATGATCCTTTCAAATTTTTCTTTTTTATCCTCGGTTAAAAACTGCGCCATGAAATCATATAGGGCCTGTTGAATTTTGATATCTATAACCATTTTTCAATATAATAATTACAAAAACAGAACATACTTTCTTCATTCAGGAGCCAATTAGAAATACATCTTACACAACTCAACAAATGACTAACTATTGTTATTCTTCAAAATTAACAAATTCACGAAGATTTCAAATCAATTACCATAACCGGTTCAGGAACTATAAATTGAATTATTTTAAACCAGAATTTAAAATATCAACAAAATAATTTACTTTTGCACTTCAAAACATTAAAAAATGGCAAAAAACGTTAATAAAGCAGAAGATAAAATTGTTGCTGTAGAAGAAGCATTAAGCAAAACCGAACATTTCATCGAAAACAATCAGAAGATATTGTCAATTGTTGTTGGAGTTATTATTTTAGTAGTATCAGGATATTTTGCATATCAAAAATTATACGTAACTCCGATGGAAAAAGAAGCACGTTCTCAAATGTTTATGGCTGAGATGTATTTCGCTAAGGATTCACTCGATTTGGCGCTGAATGGAGATGGCAATTATCTGGGGTTTCTTGACATTATAGATGAGTATGGATCATCAAAACCGGCTAAACTGGCCAATTATTATGCCGGTATATGTTTACTTAAAAAAGGTGAATTTGAAAATGCCATTGATTATTTGAAATCTTATTCCATTAAAGATAAAGTGATAGCAACCATGGCAACCGGAGCAATTGGCGATGCTTACCTCGAATTGAAAGATTACAAAAAAGCCACAACCTACTACCTTGAAGCAGCAAAAAAGGATAATAATTCTTTTACCTCTCCTATCTTCCTTCTAAAAGCAGGAAGGGCTTACGAAATTCAGCAGGAATATTCAAAAGCTGCTTCTACCTATGAAAGGATATTAAATGAGTACAAACTGAGTATGGAAGCCAGAAATATTGAAAAGGACATTGCCAGGGCGCAAGGCTTAGCAAAATAAAATTTCAACATATCGATAATAGAAACCTCGCAATAGCGGGGTTTTTTTTATCTTTAAGAAAAATAAAACATGAATAAGGCAAGGATAATTTTTATGGGGACACCTGAATTTGCTGTTCCTTCTCTTGATATCCTGATAAAAAATGGATTTGAAATTTGCGCTGTAATTACAGCACCCGATAAACTGTCAGGTCGAGGAAGAAAGTTATCGGAATCCGCCATAAAAACCTATGCCATTTCGAATTCAATCCCCGTTTTACAACCCACCAATTTAAAAGATCCCGAATTTATCAACGATCTTAAAAAAATAAATGCCGATTTACAAGTTGTAGTTGCTTTTCGGATGCTTCCCGAGAGTGTTTGGGCCATGCCAAAACTTGGAACTTTCAACTTGCACGCCTCGCTTCTGCCACAATACAGAGGTGCTGCACCAATCAATTGGGCAATAATAAATGGTGAAACAGAAACAGGTGTAACCACATTCTTTCTGAATAAAGATATTGATACCGGAAGCATCATATTTCAGGATAACGTTGAAATTCATAAAAATGAAACCGCCGGTGAATTGCATGACACCCTGATGGTGAAAGGAGCGAATCTGGTGCTTAAAACGGTTAATGCCATAATTTCAGGGGAGTTTACATTAACTGAACAAACACTCAAAAAGGAAGAAATTAATTTACTGAAAACGGCCCCAAAAATCTTTAAAGAAATCACCCACATCAATTGGGATGTGCCTGCAAAAAACATCTTAAATCTGATTCATGGACTTAGTCCATATCCTACCGCCTATACCATGATAAAACCGGAAGGAATGGATGCCATTCAACTAAAAATATTCGAAGCTGAAATTATAAATACCAATCATCAAATTGAAATTGGCAAAATTATTTGCGACGGAAAAAGCAAATTGGAGATCGCTTGCGCTGAAGGCATGATTTTGCTAAGAGATGTGCAACTTTCGGGTAAAAAAAGGATGAAAATTGAAGAGTTTTTAAGGGGCTTTCCGATAAATAAGGGATGGATTGCCCAGTAGCTAACGATACCAAGACTTACAGAAAGTTTGAGCTTTTCGCCATAATCTGCCCATAGTTATTAACAAATACTCGGTTTTATTAACATTTTCAAGGGTTTTAGCGCATTTTACTTGATTTATTTACTTTATCTTTTATATTTGTAAGTTCTTCGATAATAATATTATTAATTAAAACATTTGAAAAATGAACAAAGCAGAATTAATTGAAGCCATGGCTTCATCATCAAACCTAACAAAAGCTGACGCAAAAAGAGCTCTTGACTCATTCATTACCGCTACTTCTGGTGCATTAAAAAAAGGTGACAGAGTTGCATTAGTAGGATTCGGATCTTTTTCTGTATCAAAAAGAGCTGCCCGCAAAGGCAGAAACCCACAAACTGGTAAAGAAATTAATATAGCAGCCAAAAAAGTAGTAAAATTCAAACCAGGCAACGAACTTTCCAAAAAAGTTTAATTGCATTGAACTGCTAAAAAAAAGACCTTGAGAACCAAGGTCTTTTTTTATTGTTTTAACACAAACCTGTAAGGCAATAAAGCGTCAGTCCCTGCATAGCCAACTCCAATTCTTGGACCGACCTCGATCTTTCTTTTCAAATTATTCAAACCTAAATCTTCAACCCAGATTTGATCTCCCTGCAAATCCAAATCATTATGGGTGGTTTTAATGCCCAAAGCTTTTGTCAGCTTACCGGGTCCATCAAAAAGCGATGACTTAGCAACTTGTTTGCCTAATCGCGATAAAATTGTTTCCATCCCATGCGTTGGCCAAAATCCCCTGATTAAAACCGCATGCGGAACATCCTCTCCTGCAGTCACAAAATTCAACAACGCATGCATTCCATAACATAAGTAAACATAAGTTCTTCCTCCCTGCATAAACATCACTTCGGTCCTGTTCGTCCTTCGGTTTTGATAAGCATGCGATGCCTTATCCCTTGCCCCGGCATAAGCTTCCGTTTCGGTGATATAACCGCCACAAACAACACCGTCAATATTCACAAACAAATGTTTACCGATTAAATCTCTGGCTATTCCAACAACATTATCTGAAAGGAAATAATTTATATCAAACTTCATAAACTATGATTAAAAATTCAGACCCAACTGTTTTCTCCAACTCAATTGATTTTTTTCGTTCACTTCAACATTCCCGTTATCCTGAAGCCAACGTACCACCCCAATCACATCATTTTCATTAAACATTTCGAGATGATCAATAATTTCCTGCAGAAAGCAAGCTTTTGTGAGCAGCAGTGGTTTTATTTGCCCTAAAATTTGTTCAAATTCGGCATTGCTTAATTTCACACGATTCCGCTTCATACACACATCACAATTACCGCATCTTTTCGAATCCCTTTCGCCGAAATAACTTAAGAGTTGCTGGCTTCTGCATTTATTATTCGTTTCGATATATGCTATCACCTTATTTAAACGGTGATTAGCAGCTTTTTTCAAACTGCTGTAGTTTTCCTTGGAAATAAAAAGATGGCTTGTATCAATTCTTTCTTTCAGAAATATTAACTGAGGTTTACTCTTTTGAGGGATATAATCAAGAATTTCATATTGTGCCAGGCGTTTTAAATATTTCACCACGGTTTGCTCATCAACAGATGCCCTTTTGGCCAATTCGATCTCGCTGATATTTGTGAAATCCTGAAATAAACCTGAATAAGAGCGAAGCAATAGTTTAATAAATAAATCGTAAAATGAATTCTCGACCTGAAATTTATAAAGATTTTCACGATTAACGACAAACCTGATTTTTGCCTGACTGTCGAACCCATCGCTTAAGAGCACATATGATTCCTTTTCAAGGAATTTTAAAGCATTGAAAACAATGAGCGGTTGAAATTTAAACCGCTCACAAAAATCGACCAACTCAAAATCAAATGCCGCTTCTTTTCCGCTTCCAACAGCCAGTTGGGTGTAATTCCCCAGAGCCTGATAAACATCCTTGATCATATTGATTGGAGGGAAGGCTAAAGCAAAATTCTTTTTCAGGTTAATGAGATCTGCATTTTCAACCAAAATGAAAGAATATGCTTCTTTCTCATCTCTCCCGGCCCTGCCGGCCTCCTGAAAATAGGATTCTAAATTATCGGGCAAATCGAGATGTGCCACAAACCTGACATCGGGTTTATCAATCCCCATCCCAAATGCATTGGTTGCAACCATAACACTATCTTTGCTCTTCTTCCATTTATTTTGTTTCTGCGATCTGCTCTTGATGTCCAAACCTGCATGGTAATAATCGGCCTTAATGTGATTCAGGTTCAGGAAATCGGCAATTTCTTTTGTTTTTCTACGGTTTCGAACATAAATAATCCCTGATCCTTTAATCCTGGAATACACCTTTAATAATCGGCTTAGTTTATCCTCTTCATGAAAAACAGAATAAGTCAGGTTAGGGCGATTAAAACTTACCTTAAACTCATTTTTTTGTTTAAATTTTAGTTTGGCCTGAATATCGTCAACCACATCAGGGGTTGCAGTTGCTGTTAAAGCAAGCGTTGGGACTTTCGGCAGATAAAGTTTAATTTCAGGAATACGAAGATAAGGCGGGCGAAAATCATAGCCCCATTGCGACACGCAATGAGCCTCGTCTACCACCAGTAAATTAACTTTTACTTTTTTTATATTCTCGATAAAAACAGGAGATTCAAGTCGCTCGGGCGAAACATATAAAAACTTGCTTCTGTTATAAATACAAGCGTTAAAGGCTAAACTCACTTCATTCTGATGCATCCCCGAATAAATTGCATAGGCACTGATCCCTCTCTGCTTCAGATTCTCAATCTGATCTTTCATCAGAGCGATCAAAGGGGTAACAACCAGGCATACTCCCTCCATCATGATGCCCGGCACCTGAAAACAGATAGACTTTCCACCTCCGGTCGGCAATAAGGCAAGCGTATCCTTTCCATCCAACACAGATTGAATGATTTCTTCCTGCATTGGTCGGAATGAAGAATAGCCCCAATATTTTATTAATGTCTTTCGCACCGAATTAAATGATCATTACTTTCTATGCTAAATTATAAAATAAAAAGAACTTAGTGGAAATCAGCATAAATTGAATAATTCCTACATTTGTTTATCCTAAAGGATAGCAACCTATTTATCACAAAAATTAAAAAATGCCTGAAAATTCAATTCTCTTTTTAATCAATGGTAAAGCCGGGCATGGTTTGCCGAAAAATTTTGAAAAAATAATAGCATCCATCCTTAAGGCACACGATATTGAATTTAAAATTTCATTTTCAGCTTATCCCGGACATCTAAAAAGCCTAGCCATTGCTGGTGTTGACGAAGGGTTTAAAACCATCGTTGTTGTAGGAGGGGATGGATCGATTAATGAAGCATTTAGCGCACTTTTATATACTGATGTAAAATTGGGAATTATACCTTTGGGTTCAGGAAATGGCCTCGCCCGACATTTAAAAATACCGATTAAGTTCGAGCAGGCACTTGCATTGATCGTTAAAGGCAATTCGAAATTAATCGACAGTGCCATCCTGAACGGCATCCCCTACCTGAGTATTGCCGGAACAGGTTTTGATGCGTTGGTAGCAAAGCATTTTGCGAAGAGTAAAACACGTGGTTTCCTGGCATATTTTACGCTAACCATAAAACATTATTTTTCTTATAAACCGATCAAGTATCAAATAACAACAGACAATGAAGATTTTAGTACCAATGCCATGCTGATTAGTTTTTCAAATTCAAATCAATTTGGATACAATATTTCATTGGCTCCTCAAGCAGTTATCGATGATGGGTTACTTGATATTTGCGTAATACAAAAACCTACTTTTTTTGCACTTCCGCTCACAGCTTATTACCTCCTTACAAAAAAGATTAATAAGAGCAAATACTATAAAAGAATCCTCTCAAAAAATACGACCATTGTTTGTAGCGGTGAATCCTTAATCAATGTAGATGGTGAATATATTGAACCTTCGAAAGAAATTAAGGTTCAAATTATGCCTCTTTCAATAAACATCCTAATTCCTTAACTTAGCGCTTGAACAAATTCTATCCATGGCAAAAAAGAAAAACATCGAAGGTGTTGTTTATTCAACCAATCCTCATTTCGACTATTTATATAAAACATCGGAGGAAATGGAAACCCTATCTCCCTCACAACAATTGCTAAAAATTGAATTTGAGAAAAAGCACCGAGGTGGAAAAACAGTCAGTATTGTTAGAGGATTCATTGGCAAAACAGCAGATTTGGAAGCATTAGGAAAAATATTAAAAACGAAATGTGGAACAGGCGGATCAGTCAAAGATGGTGAAATTTTAATTCAAGGAGATAAACGCGATCTGGTGATTAAATTATTGACTGATATGGGATATAAAACTAAGCGTGTAGGAGGATAATGGATGAAATTAGATAAAGAATATTGGAATCTTCAGTACGAGCAAAATAAATATGGATGGGATATCGGATATCCTTCTACCCCAATCAAAAACTACATCGATCAACTTACTGATAAATCAATAAAAATACTTATCCCCGGAGCAGGCCATGCTTATGAGGCCGAATATTTATATAATCATGGGTTTATAAATACTTTTGTGTTGGATTATGCAGAAAAAGCAATTACAAAATTTAAAGCAAGGATTCCTGATTTTCCTGAATCTCAAATTTTAGTTGAGGATTTTTTCAAACATGATAAACAATACGATCTTATTATTGAACAAACATTCCTCACTTCGCTACCCCGTATGATGAGAGAAGCATATTCCCGAAAAATGCATGGCTTACTTAAGGATAACGGGAAACTTGTCGGTCTGGTTTTTAACCATGAATTTTATAATGACTCACCGCCATATGGAGGAACCCCGGAGGAATACAAATTGCTGTTCAACCCTTATTTTAAACTTAAAATCTTCGAAGTTTCTTATAATTCGATTAAACCGCGTCAGGAAAGGGAACATTTTTTTATTTTAATAAAAAAGTAGAGAAATACCGAAATTGATTTTCATTGGTCTGAAAATTTATTTATATTAGCTTTAAATAACTGAAAATTACTAAGCAAATAATACTACAACTATGCAACCTAAGCACATTATTGAAACCATCGGAACTATAAAGAAAAAAGAAACTGTTGTATCCGTAAATCATGATGATTTGATACTAGAATCACTTCATCCATACCCGGGTTATAACGGCACAACCATACCGGATCAAACAAATCCAAAATCGATTTTCCTGATGATGAAATCAAAGGAAAGTGATGAAGATGTCATTCGAAAAACGGTAAGGGTAAGAAAAAAATTCTCTTCGAAATTTGATGCCTCGCCCGGAACCATAAACGTTTTCAATCAAATTGAGCCCTGCATTCGAATTAAAGATCTTGATAATTACACCATGATCCCGGAATTAATTTCCCTTTACAAGGAAGAAGGAATTGTTTTCATGAAGGGCAGGAACATTGGACCCTATGAAGGATTAATGCGTATTAAAAAGTTTTTTATTCTCGATGAAGTGAATGATGGAATTTATATTGATAGAGAAACTCCTGAAATGGGATATTTCGAAGTTCCTGTAAAATTGGATTGGGATGTTTTTGAAAAAATTACAATGGATATAAAGCATAATATTGAAAATAACAATTTCGACGTTGCATTGGGTACGTTTTATCGGAAAAACGGGTTAAAAGATGTAATTAGGATCTATGACACTAATGTATGTCTGGGCGAATGCTTATTTTTGCGGGATAAATATCTCACTGAAATTAAAAAGCATTTAAAATAAATCAACCCATAATGTTTGAACGGTATTCTAATATGTTGAAGTCGTGGCTTGAGCAGATAGGCTTAACAAGCAAAATCGCCAACGACATAACAAGTTATTTTGAATTCATAGTACTTATTTTACTCTGTCTGGCTTTATTTGTTATTATTAAACAGTTTATAAAGAAAAGCGTTCATCAACACATTAAAAGGAATCAATTTAAATGGGATGATGCTTTGGTGGATAAAAGAGTATTTATCAGGTTTGCATATTTGATTCCACTCCTTATAATTAATTTTTATTCAAAAGTAATTTTTGAAGAATATCCAATTACGCTTAAAATATTGTATGCTTTATTTCAGATTTCAGCATTGATTATTACAATGTCAATATTAAATGGGATACTGAATGCGCTTTACACGATTTATGAATCATTTGAAGTTTCAAAAGTTAGGCCAATTAAAGGTTATATACAGGTTTCAAAAATTATCATCTATGTACTTGGATTCGCTTTTTTTATTTCCATTTTACTCGGCAAAAATGGCATAGACTGGTTATTTGGATTTGGCGCTTTTTCAGCCATTTTATTATTGGTATTTAGAGATCCTATTTTGGGATTTGTTGGGGGAATTCAGCTTACTTCAAACGACATGGTTCGGTTAGGCGATTGGATTTCGATGCCGAAATTTGGAGCAGACGGAAATGTAACCGATATAACACTGACTACTGTTAAAGTTCAAAACTGGGACAAAACCATAACCACAATCCCAACTTATGCCTTGGTTACAGATTATTTTCAGAACTGGCGCGGGATGGAAGAGTCGCAAGGACGTAGGATAAAACGTTCGATCAACATTGATATGAGTAGTGTAAAGTTTTGTGACAAACAAATGTTGGAAAAGTTTAAAAAATATGATTACGTCAGAGAATATATTGAGCAAAAAAACGAGGAACTGGAAGCCTACAATAAACAATATGAAATTGACAATTCAATTATAGTTAATGGCAGGAGACAGACTAATCTGGGTATTTTTAGAGCTTATCTTAAAGTTTATTTAAGTCATAAACCCGAGATTAATACTGACATGACTTTTATGGTCCGTCAACTTCAGCCAACTGCTGATGGTATTCCGATGGAAATTTACATTTTTAGCAGGATTAAGGAATGGGTGAAGTATGAAGAAATTCAGGCAGATATTTTTGATCATATCCTTGCAGTAATACCACAATTCGAATTAAAAGTATTTCAACAGCCCAGCGGCAGTGATTTTAAAAGTATTATTTCTTAAGGCTTTTGCTTTGAAGATAATTTTCTACTTTCTCAAAAGCAATTTTAAACCATTCGGTATAATTGGCAGGATGATGGTCGATGTCATCTCTTAGCGCATTCATCGACATAAACTTCCAATCCTCTACCTCATTTTTATTAATAATCGGTTCACCATCATAGTGACCTACAAGAACATGATCAAACTCATGTTCAGTTAGTCCCTGGCCAACATTTGATTTATAAACGAAAGTAAAAGCCGGTTCTAATTCACAATCAAATCCCATCTCTTCCTGAAGTCGCTGATGGGCATTATCCATCACCTCTTCATCCAATCTGGGATGAGAGCAACAAGTATTGGTCCATAATCCGGGTGAATGATACTTCGATAATGCGCGTTGATGGATCATTAAATCCCCCTCTGAATTAAATACGAATATTGAAAAGGCACGATGCAAAGCACCTAATTCATGTGCTTCCATTTTACCCATAACTCCAACAGTGTTATCTTCCCTATCAACCAATACAACCTTCTGCTTAGCCATATGCTCTTTTTAATTTTAGGCCAAAAATAATAAAAAAGTCAAACAAATACTTCTCCCCGACAAACTACGTAATTAACCGGATGAATAATAAAAGGTTTTCTTCTAAAAAACAGTGATTTACAAACTAAATTTAAAATTTTAGTAAAAATATCTTGACAAATATCAAATAATTTATTTATTTTTGACCGACCGTTCATTCATTAATATTTTTACAAATGACTCCTCGAACACATGAACAATTTCAAAACATTCGTCTTGATAAAAAGACGCTGATCATGACTACTGCACTAGAGTTATTTGCGAACACTGGCTATCATTCGACTTCAATAAGTGACATTGCACGTAACGCTGGAATCTCAAAAGGATTGATGTACAATTATTTTATAAGCAAAGAATCACTCATAACCGAAATACTCGCGCAAGGTATTGATTCGATGGCAGAATTTTTTGACCCCAACAATGATGGGGTATTGACCGATGAGGAGATGAAAAGTTTCATCCGAAATATATTTGAATTTCTTAAAAAGGATAAGCAATACTGGAAATTATACTACGCTGTGTTTTCGCAACCTCAGGTTTATGAGTTGATCGAAAAAAAATATATTAATTTGCTTTCTGGGTTCATTGAAATACTGACAAATTATTTCAAAGCACACGGAGCAAAGGACCCCACGAAAGAAGCACTCTTGTTTGGGGCATTGATGGACGGTGTGGGCCTTAATTATGTGATGAGCCCCGACCTTTATCCAATTGATAACCTTGTTGAATTGATCCTTGAGAAATTCTGTTACATCAAAAAATATTAAGTAAAAATGAAAAAAACGAAATCAATCCTGTTTACTATTGTTTTTATAGGTCTGGTCAGCTTTTTGAACGCACAAGCGCTAACTGCTAAATCCATTATTCAGAAATCAAATGATTTATTACTTGGCGAATCAAGCTTTAGCGAAATGACCATGACAATTACACGTCCCGAATGGACAAGAACCATCAGTATGCAAAGTTGGTCTTTGGGTGAAGACTTTTATATGATTTATATAACGGTTCCGGTCAGAGATAAGGGTCAGGTATTTTTAAAAAGGGAACAGGATATGTGGAATTGGATGCCTTCAATAAATCGTGTGATTAAGATCCCACCTTCTATGATGATGCAATCGTGGATGGGATCCGATTTTTCAAACAACGATTTGGTGAAACAAAACTCAATCATTGTTGATTATACCCATCGGATTTTGGGAAGCGAAATTATTGATGGTCGGGATTGTTACAAAATCGAACTTTTGCCACTTGATGATGCAGCGGTGGTTTGGGGTAAAATTATCATGTGGATATCTAAAGATGAATTCTTTCAATTAAAAAGTGAATTTTATGATGACTACATGGAACTGGTAAATATTGCAACCTCAACTGAAGTAAAAAATATGGGTGATCGCAATTTACCTTCTGTTTTCAAAATCTATCCTGCGAATAAAGAAGGAAATATAACTGAACTTCGAATCAATCATCAGGTATTTAATATTAAGGAAGTTAATGAATCTTTTTTCTCACAACAAAACATGAAAAATATCAGGGCTAAATAGCTGTTATTTAAAACTTAAACGATGAATACATTATTAAAAATAGCCTGGCGAAATCTGTGGAGAAATAAACGCAGAACACTAATTACAAGTGCCTCTGTGTTCTTAGCCGTCTTTCTTGCCTTGTTTATGCGATCGATGCAGATTGGTTCTTACGAAATCATGATTGACAGTGTTGTGAAAGAAACGGGACACCTTCAGGTGCATGACAGCGGATATTGGGAAAGCAAATCCATCAATAATTCTTTCGAATATACAGCGGCTTTAAAAGAAGAAATCGAAAGCCACAAAAACATCAAATCCATTATTCCTAAACTTGAAACTTTTGCACTGGGATCTTATGGTCAATCAACCAAAGGATTTATGCTTCAAGGGATAGATCCAGAATTGGAAGATCCAAGAAGGAAAATTTCGAATAAACTGATAGAAGGCAGGTTTTTAAATGAAAACGATGAAGGAATAGTTTTAGCTGAAGGATTGGCGAAATTTTTCCAGATTGGAATTAATGATACATTGGTTTTGATTGGACAAGGTTATCAAGGCATTTCAGCCATTGGCATATTCCCCGTTGTGGGCATTGTGAAATATCCCATTCCAAAACTCAATAACCTGATGGCATATATGAGTTTAAGTAAAGTTCAAGAAACATTCGCCCCATATCACCCGGGTTTGGTTTCAGCACTGGTACTAGATGTCGGTGACGATAAAAATTTAGCTCTTACAGCCAAAGAAATAAATGCATCGATCGGGACAAACTATGAGGTAATGCCCTGGACAGTAATGCAACCTGAAGTGGTACAACAAATTGCCGGAGATAATGTCGGTGGAATCATCATGTTGGCAATTTTATATCTGGTTGTTGCTTTTGGCATATTGGGAACCATACTCATGATGACCATGGAACGAAGAAAAGAATTTGCAATCATGGTGGCTGTTGGGATGCATCGCGGCAAGCTTGCAATTGTAGTATGCATTGAAACCATTTTTATTGGGTTATTGGGCATCGTATCAGGGATATTGGTCAGCCTTCCATTCCTGCAATATTTATATTTTAACCCAATTCCAATCACGGGAGAAACTGCTGAATTGATGCTCGAATTCAACCAAGAACCGATTATGCCGTTTTCACTTGAAACCACCATATTTACAAATCAGGGAATTACGATTTTGGTATTGGCATTACTAACTGCAATTTACCCAATTGTCTTTGTAAATCGTTTCAAGATATTAAAAGCCATGCGTTCATAAAATAAAAATTAAAAACTATAAAAATGATTTGGTCGATAGCCTGGAGAAATGTATGGAGAAATAAGTTCAGAAGCCTGATAATTATCATTGCCGTAACCATCGGACTTTTTGGAGGTGTTGCTTCTTATGCATTTGCCGTTGGATTAATGCTGCAACGTGTTGAAGCTGCCATCAGCAACGAAATCTCAAACATACAAATTCATAATCCCGATTATTTAGTAAATGAGGAACTAAAGTTCACGATTGAAGATTCTGAGGAAATTGTGTCGCAAATAAAAATATTAGATGGCGTTAAAGCCGTTAGCAGCAGAATAAAAGCTTTGGCAATGGCAAGTACGGCAGAAACCGGAACCGGAATTATGCTAAATGGAATTGATGCTGAAAATGAAAAGCAGGTTACAAAACTTTCAGAACAGTTGATTGAAGGCGAGTACATCAATGAAGAGAACCGTATCCCAATCGTGATCGGTCAAAAACTGGCAATAAAATTAAATGCTCGATTAAAGTCAAAAATAGTCATCACGACCTCGAATACCGAAGGTGTCCTAACCTATGGAGCATTCAGGGTGGTTGGAATTTACCATACTGATAACGACATGTTTGATGAAATAAATGTTTTTGTAAGAAAATCCGAACTAGCCGATTTACTGGGCATATCAAATAGTGAAGTAAATGAAATCGCAATTTCACTTTACGATTATGACCAAAGCACACCCATTGCAAGCATTTTAAAAAATAAATTCAAAAATGAGATTCAACAAAATCAATTGGTTATTCGACCATGGACGGAAATCACTCCATCATTAAATGCAATGATTAAAATGATGGATTATTTTTCTTATATCTTCATCATTATCATTCTCATAGCATTGGCTTTTGGGATCGTTAATACCATGCTGATGGTAGTTATGGAACGATTAAAAGAACTTGGGATGTTGAAGGCAATTGGCATGAACAACAAACGCTTATTCAGCATGATTATGCTCGAAACAATCTTTCTTTCGATCGTTGGAGGGGTATTTGGCTTATTGTTTAGTTATCTGACCATTCTATATTTTGGTCATTATGGTTTAAATCTTGATTCAATGAAAGAAGGGTATAATGCCATAGGATTTAGTTCTGTTATTTATCCGAAAGCTGCATATTCATTCTACATAGGCACAACAGGTTTAGTGATCATTACGGCCATCCTCGCGAGTATTTATCCGGCACGAAAAGCCCTAAAATTAAATCCTGCCGAAGCAATTCAACAAAATGATTAATCACAATAATATATCATAAAATGGCTATTATAGAAGTTAAAAATTTGTACAAAATTTATCAGGAATCAGCAATCCCGGTTAAAGCAGTGAATGGTATTGATATTTCTATCGAAAAGGGTGAATTTACGGCAATTGTTGGTCCTTCAGGTTCCGGGAAAACTACTTTTTTGAATTTAGTTGGTGGCTTAGATACACCAACAGAAGGAGAAATTTTTATTGATGGAACAAATCTGGGCGAGCTGAAACCTAAACAAT
Source organism: Bacteroidota bacterium (assembly GCA_018816945.1). Lineage (NCBI taxonomy): Bacteria > Pseudomonadati > Bacteroidota > Bacteroidota bacterium. The sequence goes on from JAHIVC010000052.1 coordinate 85,137, forward strand.
TGATCGACTACCGATTGAATAATATCGGGTTTGTTTTTCAGGCATATAATTTAATCCCTGTTCTTACTGCCCTCGAAAATGTTGCCTTTATTATGCAATTACAAGGCAAGAAAAAAGATGAACGAAACAAGATTGCAAAAAAGCTACTTGAAGACGTTGGAATTGGTGAAAAAATCAATGAACGCCCAGGCAAGTTATCTGGTGGACAACAGCAAAGAGTTTCTGTAGCAAGAGCACTGGCATCTAAACCAAAATTCATTTTGGCGGATGAGCCAACCGCGAACCTTGATTCAAAATCGACCAGCGATTTATTGGATATGATGCAAAAAATGAACAAAGAATCCCAAATCACATTCATTTTCTCAACCCATGATCAGCGTGTAATGGATAAGGCCCGAAGAATTATCACCATTGATGATGGTAAAGTGGTTAGTGATATTACAAAAGACAAATGATAATGAAACGCTCTATTTTTCTCGTGTTAATTATTATGGTTGGAGGAAATGTGTTTTCTCAAAACAAGGCTAAAAAAACCAGCCTAAATGGGTATCTTCAGTCGCTTGAAATGATTTGGATGCCTCCTTCAACTGAAAAATGGTTTACCATGAACACCATTTCAAACCGACTTGATTTTAAATGGTATCCTTCTGAACATCTTCAAACTTATGTTGCCATGCGAAACATTGCCAGTTACGGGCAAATCCCTTTCGAATTCTATCCTTACATGGCCGATCTTTCAGTTAAAGACAATGGGAAATTAAATCTCACAAAATCGATTGTCAGTGATTCATCCTATTATTTATATACTAATCTGGATCGATTTTATGTTCAATATTCAACAGGCAAGTTTGAGGCAACTATTGGAAGACAGCGAATAAACTGGGGTATAAATATGGTATGGACCCCTAACGATATTTTTAACTCGGCTAATTATTTTGATTTTGATTACACTGAAAGGGCAGGAAGCGATGCTGTCCTGATGCAATATTACACTGGCATGACTTCATCCATTCAGTTAGCCGCCAAGGTGGACAAAGATGACAAATCAACCTATGCAGTCATGTATAAATTCAACCGTTGGAATTATGATTTTCAGGTTTTAGCTGGAAAAATGAGAGATGATCTGATAATTGGTGCAGGTTGGGCAGGGCAAATTGAAGGAGCCGGATTTATTGGTGAAGGAACCTATTTTAGGGATAAAGGAAACTTCAGCGATACTACTGGTGTTTTTGTGGGTTCAGTTAGTCTGAATTACACATTCAAAAACAGTTTGATGCTTCAGACGGCAATTTTATACAACAGCGCCGAGACAATGGGAAATGCTGGTCAGCAAGGAATGTTTGCGCTTGATTTAGAGATCTCTGCAAAAAACTTTAGCAGAGCCAAATTCTCCACTTTTTTACAAGCTAGTTTTCCAATAACGCCATTAATAAATGCTTCATTCTCCGGGATGCTTAACCCGAATGATAAATCAGGATATTTCGGACCATCAGTTGATATTTCCCTAACCGATAATATTGGCATTTTATTGATAGGTCAGCTTTTTGTAGGAAAAGATCAAACGGAATTTGGTGATTATGGATCGATGTTCTTTAGCCGATTAAAATGGAGTTTCTGATGATTTGTTAATATTTATTCATAAGTCCTTAAATAACTTTTCACCAAATCAAAAAAACAATTAATTTTGCAGTCGGAAAACAATCTGGGACAATTAACATTTGTTCATAAAATATTTTGCTTTATGAATTATATTTCTTAATTTTGCAGCCCGAAAATAAGAACGTAAATAAATTAATATGTATTTAACATCTGAGATTAAGAAGAATATTTTCACGGAGTATGGCAAGTCTGATATCGATAGTGGTTCTGCCGAAGGGCAAGTTGCACTGTTTACTTTCAGAATTAAACACCTCACCGGTCACCTCAAAATCAACCGAAAAGATAAAGCAACCGAAAGATCTTTGGTTCGCTTAGTTGGTAAAAGAAGAAAATTACTTGATTATCTTAAAGATACTGATATTGAACGATACCGTACGATTATCAAAACATTAGGTTTGAGAAAGTAAAAAAAAACAAAATATTCCAGGATTAAAAGGCAATTATGAAATTGCCTTTTTTTTTCTACGCCTCTCAGAACAAAAAATATATACCAATAAAACAACATATGTCAAAATTAGGTTTATCAAAATCCTTTCAATTAGAGGATGGCAGAACCGTAACTATCGAGACCGGGAAACTTGCAAAGCAAGCAGATGGCTCTGTGGTTGTTCGCATGGATGATACCATGCTCTTAGCTACTGTTGTAGCTAACAAAGAAGCCAAAGAAGATGTCGATTTCATGCCTCTATCAGTCGACTATAAAGAAAAATATGCAGCAACCGGTAAATTTCCCGGAGGCTTTTTTAAACGCGAAGCCAGAGCATCAGATTACGAAGTATTGATCGCCCGTCTTGTAGATCGTGCCTTACGACCTTTGTTTCCTGCAGATTTTCATGCTGAAACCCAGGTCCTTATAGAATTAATATCCGGAAACGCAAATACACCTCCAGATGCACTTGCAGCATTAGCTGCTTCTGCAGCATTGGCAGTTTCGAACATTCCTTTTAATGGGCCTATATCAGAAGTAAGAGTAGCTAAAATTGATGGCAAGATGGTAATTAATCCTTCTTTTGCCGATTTAGAAAGAGCCGAACTTGAAATGATCGTAGCCGCCACCATTGAAAATATCATGATGGTTGAAGGTGAAATGAAAGAAGTTTCGGAAGCTGATATGCTAAATGCAATCAAAACAGCTCATGAAGCTATAAAAATTCAATGTCAGATTCAGTTAGATTTAGCCGCTGAGGTTGAAAAAGCAAGAACCAAACGTGAATATTGTCACGAACAAAATGATGAAGATCTTAAAACACAAATTAAGAACTTTACATACGACAAACTTTATAAAATTGCAGGCAGTTCAATTGCCGACAAACATAAACGATCCGAATTGTTTTCATCTGTCAGACAAGAATTTGTTGATACTCTTGAAGAAACAGAAGCATCTGCTAAAATGAGTTTGATTAAGCGTTATTTTCATGATATAGAAAAAGAAGCAGTTCGGAATAGTGTATTAGAAACAAGAATTAGAATTGACGGAAGAAAATTAGACGAAATCAGACCCATTTGGTCAGAAGTTGACTATTTACCTTCTGCTCATGGTTCAGCAATTTTCACAAGAGGAGAAACCCAATCGTTGGTTACCGTCACACTTGGATCAAAAATGGATGAGCAACTGATTGATGGTGCCATTATTAATGGTAAAAACAATTTCTTGCTGCACTATAATTTCCCTTCATACTCTACAGGAGAAGCCCGGCCAAACAGAGGTACTGGCCGTAGAGAAATCGGACACGGAAATTTAGCAATGCGTGCGTTAAAACATGTAATTCCTCACGGAGTAGTTAACCCATACACCGTTAGAATCGTTTCAGATATTCTTGAATCAAATGGTTCTTCGTCTATGGCATCAGTATGCGGTGGCACCCTTGCATTGATGGATGCAGGTGTAAAAATCACCAAACCTGTTTCAGGAATTGCCATGGGATTGATCGCAGATACCAATACCGGCAAATACGCTGTATTATCTGATATCCTTGGCGATGAAGATCATTTAGGGGATATGGATTTTAAAGTTACCGGTACACGTGATGGGATTACTGCCTGTCAAATGGATATTAAAGTCGACGGTCTCTCATATCAGGTACTTGAAGAAGCGCTAGAACAAGCAAAACAAGGACGTTTGCATATCTTAGGAGAAATGGAAAAAACCATTTCAACTCCACGTGAAGATTACAAACCTCATGTTCCCCGTATCGAAAAGATGATCATTCCTAAAGAATTTATTGGAGCGGTTATTGGCCCAGGTGGTAAAATCATTCAGGAATTACAGCTAACTACAAATACAACAATTGTCATCGAAGAAATTGACAATATGGGGGTAATTGATATTGTTTCTAAAAACAAAGAAGATATCGAAGCTGCTAAAAACCGTATCAAACAAATAGTTGCAATACCTGAAGTAGGCGAAATTTATCAGGGTGTTGTGAAAAACATTGTTCCTTTCGGAGCATTTGTTGAAATTATGCCGGGTAAAGATGGCTTGCTGCATATTTCTGAAGTTAACTGGGATCGACTGGAAACAGTTGAATCTGTGTTAAAAGTTGGAGATAAAATTGAAGTTAAACTGATTGGGGTAGATGCAAAAACAGGGAAGCTTAAACTCTCACGAAAAGTGCTTTTACCAAAACCAGAAAAGAAGTAATATTTTTGTAACATAATTATGAATGCCTCGTAAAATACGGGGCACGACAAAATTAATATTTCTCAAAAAAAATGCGACAACTAAAAATCACCAAACAGGTTACCAATCGCGAAACAGCTTCTTTGGACAAATACCTGCAAGAAATTGGAAAAGTAGAACTCATTACTGCTGATGAAGAAGTATTACTGGCTCAACGAATTAAACAAGGCGATAGAGCTGCTTTAGAAAAGCTTACGAAAGCTAACTTAAGGTTCGTTGTTTCAGTATCAAAACAGTATCAAAATCAAGGTTTAAGTTTGCCCGATTTAATTAATGAAGGTAATTTAGGTTTGATTAAAGCGGCACAACGTTTCGACGAAACCAGAGGATTTAAGTTTATTTCCTATGCCGTTTGGTGGATCCGACAATCAATCCTTCAAGCATTAGCTGAGCAATCACGTATTGTACGTTTACCCTTAAATAAAATCGGGGCGATCAATAAGATTAACAAAGCTTATGCAAAACTTGAGCAAAAATTTGAGCGCGAACCAAATCATGATGAAATTGCTGATTTACTTGAATGTTCGGAAACTGAGGTTAAAGAATCCATTAAGAATTCAGGTCGTCACATTTCAATGGACGCTCCATTGGTGCAGGATGAAGACAATAACATGTACGATGTTCTCAGAAACGATGAAGGCCCAACTCCTGAAACCGAACTATTGTATGATTCGCTCCGAAAAGAAATTGACAGGGCTGTTTCTACCCTTACCCCTCGTGAAGCTGACGTAGTAAAACTGTACTTTGGCTTAAATGGCGGACATCCAATGACTTTAGAAGAAATTGGTGAAAAATTTGACCTTACACGTGAAAGAGTTAGGCAAATAAAAGAAAAAGCAATAAGGAGGTTAAAACACACCTCACGAAGCAAAATACTTAAAACTTATTTAGGTTAATAGCAAAAACGTCCGATCAACCGGACGTTTTTTTTTTTACTTTTGAATCACAAAATAAATATTTATGAGCCATTTAATTGCCCCCTCATTATTATCAGCCGACTTTGGAAATTTAAAATCCGACATCGAACTCATAAACAGAAGCAAAGCCGACTGGTTTCATGTGGATGTAATGGATGGTATTTTTGTTCCAAATATTTCATTCGGTCAGCCCATTATTAAACAGATCAAAAAACACGCTCAGAAACCTTTAGACGTGCATTTAATGATTATCGATCCCGATCGGTATTTTCAAGACTTTAAAGATGCAGGTGCGGATATCCTCACCATTCATTACGAAGCCTGCAATCATTTACATCGTTCTATCCAAGCCATAAAAGCCTTGGGGATGAAAGCCGGGGTCGTATTAAACCCACATACTCCTGTTCATGTTCTTGAAGATATTATTACAGAACTTGACCTAGTTCTGCTCATGTCAGTTAATCCCGGTTTTGGGGGACAAAAATTTATTGAAAACACATTCAACAAGATTTCAAAACTTAAAAAACTGATTAAAGACAATAAAGCAAATACCCTTATAGAAATAGATGGTGGAGTTACCCTCCAAAATGCGCCTAAACTTATCAATGCAGGGGCAAATGTTTTAGTTGCCGGAAATACCGTGTTTGCTTCACAAAATCCGGAACAAACCATTGCTGAATTAAAACAAATTCAAACTTAAACCAATGCAGTTTAATGTACTTGTAGTATCGGATGGTACCGGCCGTACAGCCCAGCAAGCCCTTGATGCTGCACTTACACAATTTCCCGGAATTGAAATTAATATTATCGTCAGAGCTCACATCCGTACTAAAAATGAAATAAAAACAATTATTCGTGAAGCCATCGATGCAAATGCTTTCATCTTACACACCATTGTACAGAATGAAATCAGGCACGAATTAATTCGTGATGGAAGAATAAACAATATCGAAACCATTGATTTAATGGGCCCTTTATTGGCTCGATTGGGTCATCAATTTGAAAATAACCCGGTTCAAAAACCCGGCTTATTTCATACCCGGAATAAGGAATATTTTCAGCGTATTGATGCTATGCAGTTTGCATTTAGTCATGATGATGGGCTTCGGCACCATGAATTGGATAAAGCAGAAATTATTCTTGTGGGCGTATCGCGAACATTTAAAACGCCATTAAGTATCTATTTTGCATATAAAGGCTGGTTTGTTGCCAATATCCCGTTAATTTTAGGGATCGAACCCCCAAAAGAATTATTTGAAGTAAATCCGGAAAAGGTTTTTGGATTAACTACCACTGCTAACCGACTTTCCGCATTAAGGCAGGTAAGAGAAGAACACTTGGGTGGACAAACAGGGAATTATGCTAATCTTCAGCATGTGAAAGAAGAATTATGGTTCTCTCAACGTCTTTATGAACAGAACCCTAAATGGTCTGTCATTAAGGTAACAGGTAAATCAATTGAAGAAATTGCCGCCGATATTTTAGCTACAATTAAACCCAGAATAAGCTAAAGCAGGATTAACCGTTTTGGTGTCAAAAAATTATTTTTGCAATTTTAAAGAAATTAGGCAATTCACCTATCATCAGATATTGGAAAGCATGCTATTTTTACGAACAGATTAAAAATCCGACTTTAAAACAACAATTAACATTGAAATAAAAACCATCGACTCACGAATAAAAAATTCTGAAATAGAAAATATACGGGTCAATATTCAATCGTCAATAAAAAGAATAATTTTTCAAACTTTTTGTATAAAAAATTTTTGTGTTTATTGCGTGTACGAATATTATATCGAAATCTCTTTATAACAATTATTTCAATCTAGAAATGCATTATCTGCCATGCCTAAAATATTAATCATAGACAATAAGGAAGACAACTTAATTTCCATGAAAGCTCTTCTCCGCAATTTAATGGAGGATGTAGAAATAAGTACTGCATTCAATGGAGTAAGTGGAATTAATATTGCAAAGCAGGAGCAGCCTGATTTAATTTTACTTGATATTTTCATGCCTGAAATGGATGGATTTGCTGTATGTGAAAAATTAAAGAAAAATAAACTCACAAAACAAATTCCGATCATCATGATTACTGCTATCAAGGCAGATAAAGCTAACAGGGTAAAAGGTCTTGAACTTGGAGCAGACGCTTTCCTCAGCAAGCCCATTGATGAAACAGAACTTGTTACGCAAATCAAAGTAATGTTCAGAATTAAAGCCGCTGAAGATCACTTAAGAGTTAAAAATAAAGACTTAGAAAAGTTAATAAAGAAGCAGTCTGTTGAATTAGAAGAAATAAATGAACAATACAAATCCTTGGTTGACAACTCTTTGGAAGGATTATATATTATACAAAATGAAAGAATCCATTTTCACAACCAAAAATTTGCTGAAATACTAGGTTATAATAAAAAAACAAACTTGATAGGAAAACCTATCATGAATTTTGTTGCTCCTGAGAGCCAGAAATTAGTCAAAGAAATGGTTAAACGTAGAGAAAATGGCCAACTAGATTCGACACATTATAATTTTTGGGGATTGAAAGCTGATGGCGCAAAAATTCTTATTGAATCCTTAGGTGGAAGAATATTTATTGATGGTAATCCTGCTGTTCAAGGGGCACTTCGGGATATCACCGAAATGAGTACCCTTGATGATCAGGTTCGCAAACTTTCGAGAGCAGTTGATCAAAGTCCGATCTCAATTATAATTACCGACCTGCGAGGGAAAATTGAATATGTAAATTCATCTTTTTTAAGAACCACCGGATATAATTTGAATGAACTAATCGGGAAAAGCTCAAGTATTCTTAAAACCGGCCATACGAAAGCTGATGAATATAAAAAACTATGGCAAACCATTCTTGATGGTAATGAATGGAAAGGTCAATTTTTAAATAAACGAAAGAATGGGGAATTGTTTTGGGAAGCAGCATCCATCTCGCCAATCAAAGATCAGGATGGTATAATCACACACTTCCTGGGTGTTAAAGAAGACATCAGTGAACGCAAAAGATTAGAAAATGAGTTAATTTACGCAAAAGAAAAAGCTGAAGAAGCTGATAAACTTAAAACGTCATTTCTTGCAAATATGTCGCATGAAATAAGAACTCCCATGAATGCAATCATGGGGTTCTCAAATCTGCTTGTTGATGAAGGTATGACCATTGATGAAAGACTTGAATACGTTGACTTGATCAATAGCAACAGTAAAACATTGCTTAAACTTATCGACGACATCTTTGATATTGCCCGAATTGAAGCTGGACAATTAAATGTGACAAATTCCGATTTCGATTTTAAAAATATTTTATTAGAATTACATGCGAATTTCAATCAGTTTACCATTAAAAAAGGTGGGGACAAACTCAAATTTGAATTAGTATTTCCCGAGGTTGAATATGAGGGAAATATCCATTGTGACCCCCATCGATTAAAACAGATTCTTTCAAACCTGATCGGTAATGCAATAAAATATACAGAAAAAGGAAGTATTAAGCTTGGTTACAATATTATTCCGGCAAATGCCTCAATAACGAGGCGGCCATCCCTTCAATTCTATGTTAAAGACACAGGGATAGGGATTCCTCAAAATAAGATGCAATTAATCTTTGATCGTTTCCGTCAGGCTGATGATTCGCATACGCGTGAGTATGGAGGCACCGGGCTTGGGCTTGCAATTTCAAAAAATATTGCACAACTGCTTGGTGGCAATCTGTATGCGGTTTCAAGTGTTGGAAAAGGATCGGTATTTTATTTAACCATCCCATTGCAAGAAGGGAAAGTTGAAATGCCGCAATCGAAAATCCCTGATGCAAAGCCTCAATTGGATTGGAAAACTAAAACGTTACTTGTAGCAGAAGATGTTGAATCAAATTTCCAACTCATAGAGACACTTCTCCGAAGAACCGGCATAAAAATTATTTGGGTAAAAAATGGCGAGGAAGCCATCGCCACAGTTCAAAAAACAGAAGGAATTGATCTTATCCTTATGGATATACAAATGCCTATTTTAAATGGTTATGACGCTACTAAAGCTATTAAAAACACACATAAAAACATGCCTATAATTGCAGTAACTGCTTTTGCTCTCGAGGGTGATAAAGAAAAAATGCTTGATGCCGGTTGCGACGATTATATAGCAAAACCAATTAAATCAAAAGAACTCTATACAAAAATGGGGTGTTTTCTTGACAAATAACCTCAATTCGATATAAGAAATCATTAAAATACATACTTCCTATGTCATAAGCGTTTTAATGAATTAAGATATAAGACGTTA
>JAHIVC010000053.1 GCA_018816945.1 Bacteroidota bacterium
TGAAAAACATTCTCGCAACATTTTGATATTGTTCAAGTTTGATTTTTAAGGAAATGATTTGCATGTGATATTTATATGATATTATTGAATAATTATTTTCATCAAATGGTTTGTAATATATTTTTTCTATCTAATATCTGTTAAACCAAAAATAATTATGACTATACGTGGTTACTATTTTACTCCTTCTATTTTTGCAATTAGCAATATTGCTTTACGCAGAATTAAAATTTCAAGAATCCAAGACTTAAATGATCCTTTTGAGTTGCTTGCTGCAAATTTATCAGATATATCAAAACGTAAATTAATTATTAAAATAAAAGATGATTTGAACAGCAAAACTGGCATTATATGCTTTAGTGAAAGCTGGAAAAATCCTTTATTATGGGGCCATTATGCAGAAAAGCATACTGGCATAGCACTTGGATTTGATATTAATGATGAATTTTTATTGCCAGTTAAATACAAAAAAGATTTTATCAACATGAATTTTGACAAATTGACAGGTAATCCAAATAGAGACGACATGTTTAATCTTCTACGGACAAAATTTTATGATTGGAATTATGAAAATGAAGTGAGATTATTTGTTGAGCTAGATGAATCAAGAATAGAGGCAGGACTTTATTTTGAACCTTTTACGCAAAGAATTCAGTTAAAAGAAGTAATTCTTGGGCCAAGATGTGAGTTGTCAATAGATTCTGTTCGTGAACTTGTCAAAAGTTACAATCCTAAAGTTAGTGTTATTAAATCAAATATTGCATTTACCCAGTTTGAAGTATTGGAAAACAAAGAAGCAACAAATTTAGACAAAAGGTTTAACAAATAAATCCAGCGGATGGCGTTAAGGTCGGCGGCGCTGACGCGGCAAGCTCATTTGCGCCACCGCTGATTAATGGGTTGGGTATTCAGATTAACTTGTGCATAGTTAGGTATCAATGAGACCACCACATTACTGTTCTCTATTCCCCATATTTCTTGAATCGATAATGAAGAATAAGATTTCTGGGGGAAATATTACAATTTCAAGAGCAACAGGTTGTCTGTATACAAGTAATGATTGCATTTATCTTGTAACAAACTGGCATGTACTGTCTGGGAGGCATACTCAAACCAAACAAACTCTAGACTCAAAAGGGGGATTACCTGAAATTATAAGAGTTCACTTCCCAGTTGACGGGAATATTACCGAACAAATAACGTGCGAATACAAACTTACGAATGATAACAAAGAATATATTTGGTACGAACATCCATTATCGAACGAAGTTGATGTGGCAGCTTTAAAAATCCAGCCACCTGAAGGAATAGCTACCATTCCAATAAATGAAATTATTGACCCTGCTCCAACTTACAGAAAAGACTTCTTTTATGTAACGCAAGATGTGTGGGTAATTGGTTTTCCGATGGGGATTAGAATCAGTGGCCTTCCAATTTGGAAAAGCGCTACAATAGCCTCAGAGCCTAGTATTTCATCAGCATCCAATAAATATAAAATAATCTTAGATACAGCAACACGAGAAGGTATGTCTGGTTCTCCTGTCCTTTTTGTCAATAAACATTTAACCAGAATAAAGTTTGACAATGTTAAACATGAGGTAGACCTTCCTTCGGTTAAAGTTATGCTCGGAATATATTCAGGACGAATTGCTGGTGATGATGAGCTTGCTGCTCAACTTGGTATAGTTTGGAGTTGTGAATGCATACCGGAGCTCATAAAAGCAAAAAGAATTTATAATAACTAATAATCAATACTAATCAATACGCCCAACCAGACATTTAACGCGAATTGCGGGAACGGCCCCGCAACCGGTTAAGTAAAGATAATAAAAAATGATTAACATAGATGATTTTATCAAAAACAATCCTTATCTATATGGAATTTTGAATTTATTAATCGGTAGTCTGGTTGGCCATTGGCTATCAATGATCAGAGATGATCGAAAAGGATTTAATGAAGTAGGGAGCATTACGCGTTTCTTAAAAATCAACTTGCGTTCCTTACCAGGACTTGTTACCCTGTTTTCAGCAAGGAGGCAAGAACATGGATACAGAACTCATTATACGTGGCAAACGTATTGGGCCTGCGGAACTTCATAAAA
>JAHIVC010000054.1 GCA_018816945.1 Bacteroidota bacterium
AATTAAATGGATTTATGTACAGATATAACTATCAAAGAAGGCATTCTGCTTTAAATTATAATACCCCTTTAGATAAACTGAAAAAAATCGTTAATTTGTTACCCGAATTATGAAGTATGACACGCAGGCAGGGTAACCAGTATCAAATATTTAATTTAGATGCCATGAATTGTGAGATATTATCTAGTTAGATGAAATCGGCCCAAGCTGACATAAAATTTAAATACCTTTGTAAAAATTAATAATGGTCTTATGGATTTGGTGATCAATGAATTTCTTGAACAATTTTTGCTTTCATTACAGAAAAAAACATTTATAAAACTAACTCTTGGGAAAAAACGTGGTAAAACCCGGGAGTTAAAAAACGTGTATGTTCGGATCGTTGAGATTAAAAATAAAGAAATGCTTTCTTATAATTTTAGATATGAGAACAGGGATGAGGTCAAAAATTATGCTTTTGATGAAGCAAAACCCGAAATCGAAAAATATTTGGGTATAGAATTAATGAAAGCTCACTTGTTTACCGCAGATGCCGATCTGACACTTTCAATTAATAAAAAGGGGAAAGGCCATTTGATAACTGCTCCTCCTACCTTATCACCTCTCGAAGATAAACAGCATGATCATCAAAAAAAACGTTTTGTTGAAGCATCATCATCTTATCTTCACAAGCTTGGAATTACCGACGAAAAAGGGATAGTAAGGCCGAAGAAGACCGATAAATTCAAACAAATCAATAAATATATAGAGTTACTGAACCCTATTTTAAATTCAAAAACCTGGGGCGAAATACTAAGAATTGTTGATATGGGTGCCGGTAAAGCCTATTTGACCTTTGCACTATATGATTTTTTAAAGCGCGAATTCGACATTGAGATTGAGATGATTGGGGTAGAGCAAAGGCCAGAATTGGTTGAGTTCTCCAATCAGCTGGCAAAAGATTGCGGATTTAGCGGATTAAGGTTTGAACAAGGTTCGATCGATCAATTTCAATACGAAAAGGTTGATGTGTTAATCGCATTACATGCCTGTGATACGGCTACAGACGATGCAATTTATCAGGGAATAAAATCCGATGCGGCCATTATTGTTTGTGCCCCATGTTGCCATAAGCAGATCAGAAATCAGATAAATGCAAATGTGGAGGTTCTTCCACAACTGAAATATGGTATTTTTATGGAACGACAAGCAGAGATGATAACCGATACAATTCGGGCATTAATCATGGAGAAACTAGGGTATGAATCCAAAATTTTCGAGTTTATTTCGAATGAACATACGGCCAAAAACCTGATGATTACGGGTGTAAAAACCGATAAAGAAATTGAAATGGAGCTTTTACAATTAAAAATTGATGGTTTGAAAAAACAATATGGGATCGAATACCACTATCTCGAAAAACTTTTATTAAATCAGAAATAGCTAAAACAATTAACAATAATCAATAGTCAATATTTATAAAATGCTGGGAACTGTTGTCAATGTTGCTGCTGTGATGGCAGGAACCATAATAGGAGTTTTAATTCAATCAAAATTGCCGAAAAAAGTAATTGAGATTATTTTTCAGGTGATGGGGCTTTTTACACTCCTGCTTGGAATGATGATGGCCTTGAAAATGCAACAATTCGTCATAGGAATAGGAAGTTTGGTTTTAGGCTCAATAATAGGCGAATTGATTGGTTTGGAAAAATACATGAACCGATTTAGTGAATGGGTGAAATCGAAAGTAAAATTAAAAAATGATAAATTTTCGGATGGCCTGATTACTGCGTTTTTATTGTATTGCATGGGGTCATTGACCATTCTGGGAGCGATTGAAGAAGGTATCAATGGCAATTCAGAACTACTTCTAATGAAGTCATTAATGGATGGTGTTTCTTCCGTTGCACTTGCGTCAGCTTTGGGAATTGGAGTCGGCTTTTCTGCCATCCCACTTTTGATTTATCAGGGAGGATTAACACTTTTGGCGAGTAGTGTCGGAAGCTTTTTTACCGAACCAATCATTAATGAGCTTTCGGCAGTAGGAGGAGTGTTGTTAATTGGCTTGGGTATTAATATTTTGGAGATAAAAAAGCTTCGGATCTTAAATATGATTCCGTCGCTCATGATTGTTGTAATTCTGGTTTATTTTTTGACTTAATTCTATTTTGTTTTAAAGAATAATTTATTCTGTCGTCACCCCCTAATATTCCTTTTTAAAAAGCTAATTTATACTGCTTTTAGATTACCGAATCCATTTTATTTTGTAATTTTATGGCAATAATATTGATCACTAATTTTAAATTATTAATCTATGGAAAGCATTGACTGGAGTAATTTGCCATTTGGATATTATAAAACTGATTTTAACGTCAGATCCGTTTACAAAGATGGAGCTTGGGGTGAATTAGAAATATCATCATCAGAATATATTAATGTTCATATTGCAGCCACCGGATTGCATTATGGGCAGGAAGCATTTGAAGGGATGAAGGCTTTCCGTGGAAAAGATGGAAAAGTTAGGGTATTCAGATGGGAAGAAAATGCCATGAGAATGAGACGGTCTGCAGATGGAATTATGATGGCAGAAGTTCAGGATGAATTATTTTTTGATGCGATTACATCTGTAGTTAAGTTAAATGAAAAATATATCCCTCCTTACGGAATGGGTGCATCCTTATATATCCGCCCATTATTATTTGGATCGGGAGCTGAAGTTGGTGTAAAGCCATCTAAAGAATATACATTTGTCGTATTTTGTGGACCTGTAGGACCATACTTTAAAGAAGGGTTCAAACCTGTTGCTATTCAACTCGTGAGCGATTATGATCGTACAGCCCCTCAAGGAACGGGTAATATCAAAGTTGGTGGTAATTATGCGGCCAGTTTAAGACCTGCGGCAAGAGCAAAAGATGAAGGCTATGTTTCGGTATTATTTACTGATGCTAAAGAGCATAAGTTCATTGATGAAGCGGGACCTGCAAACTTTTTTGGCATAAAAGGGAATACTTATATTACGCCTAAATCAAAAACCATTCTTCCATCGATTACAAATATGAGTTTGGAGCAAATAGTGAGAGATTTGGGTATGGAAGTAGAAAGAAGACCTGTAGCAGTTGAAGAATTAAGCACCTTCGATGAAGTTGGTGCTTGTGGAACTGCTGCCATTATTTCACCTATTGGCAAAATTTTTGACCGCACTCAAAATAAATTATATGAATACGGAAAACCCGGTATCGCAGGCCCTGTTTCTACAAAAATTTATAATACGCTGAGAGGTATTCAAGAAGGTACAATTGAAGATAAACATGGTTGGAATTACATCATAGAGATATAATGTCATGCGATCCGAAAGGGTCGCTTTTTTTATGCTTTAAAAGAAACTTTGCGAAATTTACTCCGTTACTACAAAGATAAATAAGCAATATGAAAACTGTAAATCTTAGTGAAAAATTCAGTCAGATTGATGATTACTGGAATCCACGAGTTGTTGGTGAACTTAACGGACAACAGGTAAGACTTGTAAAAGTGCTTGGTGAATTTCCATTTCACAAACACGAACATGAAGATGAAATGTTTTTTGTTGTGAAAGGAAAACTGAAAATTGAGTTTGAAGATAGAACTGAAAATGTTAACGAAAATGAGTTTTTGATTGTTCCTGCAAATGTTTTACATCGGCCAGTTGCTGAAAAAGAGGTAGAAATCATGTTGTTCGTGACCAACGAAAACGTTAACACTGGAAATATTGAGAATCACCAATGGAAGAGAGACCCAAAGAACCTTAAAAAAATATAATAACTCGCTATTCCAAAATACTCCTAAGCATAGTGTTATCTTTCATACTGGTTTGTATCTCCTGATTAATTCATTGGTCATCGAAAACCTATTCACTGAAAAGATTAAGGAAGTTTATAATTTCTTGTCATTCTACGCAACCTTATTTGAATTTTAACATCATAGTATTTAGAAATAGGAGAACCACTTTTTAAAACTCCTTGCTGTAGTTTTTGAATTATTAACCTGATTAACTGATTAAAATAACCATGAAAAATTTGAATTATTTACTGATCATTTTAGCAATTTCAGTTATGAGTTGTGCTAAAACAGATGATAATGTTGACAATGATTTTAATTTTGAAATCATTCCATTAAATCCGACTTCAAATGATGAGATTAAAATCGTTCATTCAGTTTGTAATTATGAGGTTTTGAAGAAACTGGAAATTAACAACTTCTCAATCATTTATCAAAGAGAATTCAACAGTTCAATGAAGCAACCTTGTATAATTAAGAACGATACACTCGTGTTAGGGATATTACAGGCGGGAACTTATACCTATACTTACGAATTGATTGATATTTCAAGCCGCACTCTTTCCGATCCCATAAGCTTTACTAAAACCGGGACTTTTAAGATTAACTAGTTTTCCGGAAGTATATTTTGGTATTAGCTTTTTTAAAAAATCTAAATCAGATTATTTGATTTCAGAATTAGTTCCATTTCCTTCTGCAATAATTTTGCTTCCTGCTGTGCAACCTTTGCAAAATCTTTTTCCGAAGATTTAAAAATAATTCCACGCGATGAATTTACAATTAACCCACATTGTTTGTTCAAACCATATTTGGCAACTTCCTCTAAGCTTCCTCCCTGAGCACCAACTCCGGGAACCAATAAAAAATGTTCAGGGATTATTTTACGTATTTCGGCCAGCATTTCTGCTTTTGTGGCACCAACAACATACATCATATTATCGGCACTGCCCCATTTTTTTGAGGTTTCCAGAACTTCTTCGTAAAATTTTTTCCCTGATTCTTCATTCACTAGGGTTTGGAAATCAAAAGCTCCTTTATTTGAGGTAAGGGCCAATAGCACCACCCATTTATTTTTGAATCCGAGGAATGGGACCACCGAATCTTCACCCATATATGGTGCAACGGTGATTGCATCAAAGCCATAGGTTTCGAGAAATGCTTTTGCATATTGACTTGAGGTATTACCAATATCTCCTCTTTTAGCGTCAGCTATTGTAAATATTTCGTCCTGAAAACTATCCAGATAATCAATGGTTTTTTCAAGACTTTGAATTCCTTCTGATCCTCTACTCTCGTAAAAAGCTAAATTTGGTTTGTATGCAATGGTATAATCTATTGTTGCATCGATAATTTGTTTGTTGAAGGCAAAAACAGGATCGTCCAGTTCTAACAAATGAGTTGGGATTTTTTCGATGTCAGAATCCAGTCCAACACATAAAAACGACCGTTTAAGTTTAATGAGTTCAAAAATTTCTGATCGGGTCATTGTTGAGTTGTTTTTTGTCAGTTTTTAGGAGAAGTGACAATTTAATATATTTTATTTTTTTGGTGATCCTTATATGTCTGCTTTTAATCGTTCAGCATTTTCAGCTAATTGCAATTTATCAATCAGCTCCTGAATATCTCCGTCGATGATATTTGGCAGATTATAAAGTGTAAGTCCGATACGATGATCTGTAACACGACCTTGCGGCCAGTTGTAAGTCCTGATTTTTGCCGAACGATCGCCTGTAGAAACCATGGTTTTTCGTTTTGACGTAATTTCTTCAAGATGTTTTTTGTACTCAACTTCGTAAATCCGTGAGCGTAGAACTACCATTGCTTTTGCAAGGTTTTTAATCTGTGATTTTTGATCCTGACACGTGGCTACAATGCCTGTTGGTAGATGTGTTAATCGAACTGCAGAATAAGTTGTATTTACCGATTGTCCGCCTGGCCCGGAACTACAGTAGGTGTCTTTTTTAATATCTGAATCTTTCAGATCAACATCAAATTCTTCGGCTTCAGGCAAAACAACAATTGAAGCAGCAGAGGTATGTATCCGACCTTGAGTTTCAGTTTTTGGCACTCTTTGAACCCGATGAACTCCCGATTCATATTTCATTTGACCATAAACATTATTTCCACTAACATTGATGATCACCTCCTTATAACCTCCAACAGTACCTTCCATTACATCTACAACCTCAGCTTTCCATCCTTTGGATTCGAAAAACTTAAGATACATTCGATATAAGTCGCCTGCAAAAATACTTGCTTCATCTCCACCGGTTCCGGCACGTATTTCTACAATGGCATTTTTGCTATCTTCAGGATCGGCAGGGATCAGCATGATTCGAATTTCCTCTTCCATGGCATCCCGCCTTTCTACCAACTCGTTCAATTCTTCTTTGGCCATGGAACGGAATTCTTCATCCTTTTCCGTTTTCAAGAGTTCTTTTGTCGAATCGATATTGTCGAGGATGTTTTTGTAAATTTCATATGATTGAACAATGGGTTCCAATTCTTTGAAATCTTTGTTCAGCTTGATATATTTTTTCATATCCGACATAATTGTCGGACTATTCATCTCTTCCTTAATATTTTCCCAACGAGATTTTATCGCCTTTAACTTGTCTAACATTTATCTTCAATATTTGGATGGCAAAGTTACAATATTTCTTAGAGTTAATTAATGGGCAAAAACATAATTGTATATTTGTGTTTAATTTCAATAACACTTGAATATAATATGGGATTTCATGTATAAAAGACTCCTTATTTTTACGCTGATTCTGGCCTCTTTTAGCTCTTATTCGAAAACACACCTAATCCCGACATCTACAGTATATGTCGATGGCGCTGGTATGGGAATTCAACCGGGCGACACCATATTGTTAGAGGCGGGCTTGAAACCCTATCTGATGCTAAAAAACTTTCATGGTTCGGCCGAAAAATATATCACTTTCATTAACCATAACGGAAAAGTAGAGGTCTCTAATAATGATTTTTATTACGGTATTGTGACATATAATTGTACTTATTTTCGGCTTACCGGAACCGGCGATTCCGATTTTTTTTATGGAATTACCATAACTGCGTCCAATGGGGTATCAAATGGCCTCAGCCTCGACGAATTTAGCTCAGATTTTGAAATTGATCATATTGAAGTATATAACACCGGATTTGCAGGCATTATGAGTAAAACCGATCCTCGCTGTGACTCATTGTCGAGCCGGGGCTTCTTTACTCAATACAATAGTGTTTTTCATGATAATTACGTTCACAAAACAGGAGGAGAAGGTTTTTATATAGGTCATTCCTATTATGGCGGATATAATAAAGTATGTGGAACCGACACACTTAATTTGTATCCTCATGATCTTATCAATGTGAAAGTTTATAATAATATTATCGATAGTACAGGTTATGATGGAATTCAAATGGGCTGTGTAATTGAAGGCTGCGAAGTATATAATAATGTGATTACAAATGCCGGGATTACGGATAATGCTTCGGGAATGTATTATGGGATGTCGGGGATTGTGATGGGTGGAGGTACCAGTGGCTTATGTTATAATAATTCGATTTATGATGGTTATGGTACCGGAATATCAATATTTGGTCTTGGCAATATGTGGATCTTTAATAACGTAATTTTGGATGCCGGAAGAAATTCACGGTTAGTATCTGGGCCACCTGATAACCATCATCCATATGGGATTTTTTGCGACGACAGGACGACCATTGCAGGAAGCTCTTTCAATTTGATCAATAATACCATCGTGAATCCAAGAGACATAGCCATTCGTTTTTGGTCATTACAAAGTTCAAATAATCGGATGTATAATAATTTGATCATAAATCCCGGGGTTAAAAAATGGGATTTTAATCGATCCATGATCGACGTAACTACTCCATTGATGGGAATGGCCGATACTTTATCGGCGGGAAATTATTTTGACTCAACCGAATACTTGCCCGACTCAAATATTTATTTTTTAAACATTGCAGAAAGAGACTTTCATTTAAAGCCCGGCGCTCCAAATATCGATCAGGGAATTGTGCTTGATTCAATCCTGAATATGTCATTCGACTTTGATTATAAAAACCGACCAATGGGTCGAAGTACTGATGCAGGTGCATTTGAGTTTTCTTCTTTACCTGAATTGGTAATGATTAGTCCTGCAGATACCGCTTTATGCGAGGGCCTGAGTTTTGAGTTAAGTATTGATTCGATATTTCCGGAAAATCTCTACACCTATCAATGGTTTTTAAATGATTCGGCAATTCATGGCCGGGATAGTGCAGTTTTAATCATCGATACTTTGATTGCTGATGATGCAGGTACTTATAAACTATCCTTTTCAAATGGATTTACAGAAGCTTTTAGTAATGAAGCGGTGTTAAACGTGATTCAAAATCCGACTGTTTGGGCAGGAGAGGATACAACTATTTGTTTTAATTATCCCGGTTTAAGTTTGTTGGCAGAAGCTGAGAATTTTACACATTTTTTCTGGTCGACCAATGGGGATGGAATCTTTGAAACAGATACAACACTGCAATCATTTTATTTTCCGGGACAGGCTGATAAAACAAATGGATCTGTTATTCTCTCTGCAACGGCATTGGCAGAAACCTCCTGCGATTCAGCAAAAAGTGAATTAACCTTAACTTTAGATGCATGTACGGGTATCGAAGATGTAAATCAACAGATCAGGGTTTATCCAAACCCGACCGGCGATCAACTATATATTGATTCAGGAAAGGATCCTGTTTTATCATTGAAACTTACGGATTTAAAGGGAAGTGTTATTCTTGAAAAAACATTAAACAATCATCTGGAAACGATCAATATAAGGGAGTTTGATTCAGGAATTTATATTTTATTGCTCCTTTTTCGGAATAAAACGGAAGTTAGAAAAATTATTAAACAATAAAGAAGAAGGAAGACAGAATATAGAATAAAGAATGATCAATAACTAAATTCTCCGTATTCCGATTTAATCGTAAGCTTTTTACCAGTTGATTTTTCGCAGTAGCCGACAATTTGGGCATCAATATTGAATGATTTAGAAATTTCAATTAAATCATTTGCAATTTCTTTTGGTACATAAAGCTCCATGCGGTGACCCATGTTAAAAACTTTGTACATCTCAGCCCATGGCGTACCCGATTGTTCCCTTATCATTTTAAAAAGCGGGGGCAAAGGGAACATTTTATTTTTAATAATGTGCAGATTATCGATAAAATGAAGCACTTTTGTTTGAGCTCCTCCGCTACAGTGGATCATTCCATGGATTTCTGATCGATATTTATCAAGCATTTTTTTTATGACCGGAGCATAAGTTCGGGTAGGGGAGAGTACCAGTTTTCCGGCATCTACATTTTCAATTTCAGTTGGATCGGTCAATTTTAACCCTCCTGAATACACCAAATCTTTTGGAATTGAAGAATCGTAACTTTCCGGATATTTTTCTGCCAAATATTTTGAGAAAACATCATGACGTGCAGAAGTTAATCCATTGCTGCCCATGCCTCCGTTATATTTGGTTTCATATGTGGCCTGACCATATGAAGCTAAACCAACAATGACATCTCCGGCTTTAATATTATGATTTGAAATGATGTCCGATCTTTTTAACCTTGCCGTAACCGTTGAATCAACGATGATGGTTCTAACCAAATCCCCAACATCGGCAGTCTCGCCACCGGTTGAATAAATGCCAACGCCATGCGATCGCATTTTTTCCAAAAATGCTTCAGTCCCATTGATAATTGCTGTAATGACTTCACCAGGGATCAGCTGTTTGTTGCGCCCGATGGTAGAGGATAACAAAATCCCATCTGTGATTCCAATGCAAAGCAAATCATCCAGATTCATCACGATTGCATCCTGTGCGATGCCATTCCAGACAGAAAGATCACCTGTTTCTTTCCAATACAAATAAGCCAACGAAGATTTTGTTCCGGCTCCATCAGCATGCATTACATTGCAGTAGCTTTCATCATTTCCGATAATATCCGGTATGATTTTGCAAAAAGCCTGGGGGAAGAGTCCTTTGTCAATATTTTTAATTGCGCTGTGAACGTCCTCTTTCCCTGCGGATACTCCCCTTTGTTGATATCTTGATTCAATTGGCATTTGCGTGATCTTATTGAAAGATTATTTTTTTTGCTTCTTTATCGATGGTAAAATTACCAAACTTTGACAAAATTGAACTCCCAAATTGAAATGAATTTTTAATGCGGTTATTTACCATAACTTCAATGTTCCCGATAGTTTTGTCGGCGATGGTTAATTTCTTAATCTTAAATATGGATTGATTTGCGATGGTTCCGTTTGCCAGTGCCATTTCTACATCACCCACAAAATCATTTTTATCGATTTCTCCATCGTTCAGCAATTTTAAGGCCTGACGTAAAGATATTTCGGTATCATAATTTTCCTGATAAGAAAATTCTATCGCATGATCATTAATTAAACATTTCGCGGTTATCACCCCTGTTTGTGCTTCCAGCATAAAAGTAATCTCATTCGTTACAGGATTTAAGTTAATATTGACCTTATCAGGATTTAATACTGCTTTGGAAGTTTTTTGTTCGAAATCTTTATTTAAAATGCGGAATTCAGTTCGACGGTTAAGTTCATGGGCCGCTTCTTTTTCGGCATTGCTCCTGAGGCCATTAATAAATTCTTCGGTTAATTTTGAACCTTTGCGAAAAGTGATCCCGTTTTTAATCAAATTTTGTTTGAATTCCCGGGGCTGACGTTCGCCATAACCTTTTGCAACCAAACGATCGGGATCAATTCCTCGCAAAATTAAATATTCAACTACCGATCGTGCCCTTCGCTGCGATAAAATATCATTTCGTTCATCCGTATCACGCGAATCGGTATGCGAGGCAAGTTCAATCACCAGATTTTTATTTTCGTCCATGGTTTTGATGAGGTCCTGTAAAGAATCCTGATATTGCGTTTTAAGCTCCCACTTGCCCAGATCATATAAAATTTCAGGTAATAGGATAGGTTCCGAAGGAAAAGGCGTTAAATCAAAATCCTGCTTAAACTTCTTTTTGTTCGTTAAATTTTCGCTGGTGATAATGTGTTTTTGAATGAAAAAATCAGCTTTGCTTGCACTAATTTCATAAGTTTGGTTTGGCTTTATCTGAGTGGTTCCAAACTGATATTTCCCATTTGCATTGGTAAGTGTAACATGTTTGGTCCCGCTCGACGACAATAAACTTATTTCTGCCCCTTCGATAAATTGTAAGGAATTTTCATTCTTTACGGTTCCTTCAATACTGTATTCTAAAATCGGTTGATAAAATGAGTAGAGGTCATCTTTTCGCGAGCCCTTACGGTTCGAACTAAAAAACCCTTCTTCTTTTTCAGGATTAAAAATAATCCCAAAATCATCATTATTCGAATTGAAAGGAGCTTTTAGGTTAATAACATTTCCCCAGCCCGATTTAAAGGTAGCACGGTAAATATCCAAGCCGCCCATGCCAACATGACCATTCGACGAAAAGTAAAGAAGAGTATCGTTCCTTAAGTAAGGAAACATTTCGTCGCCCGGGGTATTTATTTCAGGCCCCGGATTTTGAGGTTTACCAAAGGCTTCATTTTTATTCTTACGCTTCGACATCCAGATATCCCTGCCTCCATATCCATTTTTACTATCAGAGGTAAAATAAATCGTAAGCTCGTCACTACTGATTGTTGGATGTCCTACTACAGAGGAGGAATCATTCCCAAATTGCAGAGGTTTTGGTCTTGACCAATTTCTCCCGTTTCGTTCGGATGTATAAATCTTACAACCTTGATTTTTAGTGCCGCTTGCAGGGCATCTGGTAAAATAAATGGTGCTGAAATTGTTGTTTAGTTGCGGGGTTCCTTCGTTTCCTCCTGTATTGATTGTCAGGTCGCTTTCCAGATTTCCTTCCAGATTATCAAACAATACAGGAATTGTGAAATTGCCTTTTGCATCAACCCTGGTGATGAATAAATCACTGAAATCCTGATCGGTCCATTCATCTTTTTGATTGCCTGTAGCTGTACTTCGTCCTGATGTAAACACGATGGTATTTAATTCGGAATTGGCATAGGCAGGCGAAAAATCGTCTTCCTTTGAGTTGATTTTTTTAAGGTTCTCTACTACATAGTTATATTGTGTTTTCTCCCATTCGGCTGCTGTGGCGCTGGATGAAATGCCATTGGCACCTCTTGGATCGTTAGGGGCAACTTGCTGATAAGCCTTGTATTGAATTGATGCTTCCTTGTATTTTTTGTTTGATAATAAGGCATTTGCCAGATGGAGCAAAATGATCGGTTCTTTCTCCTGATATTTTATTTTCTCAAGCCGTTTATATTGAATTTCGGCCCGATTAACATTATTGGTTAAACGATAACATTCGGCAAGTTGAAAATTAATTCGGTTCTTCTCGTCCACATCGTTCTTGATTTTAGTATAAGCTTTGCGATAATGATCGATGGCAGTTGCATATTTGTGTGCTGCAAAAGCTTCATCGGCTGCTTTTACATTTTTCTTCTGCGCATTTGCCGGTACGATTAATATGAAGAGAAATAATATTAAAAAGCTTACTTTATTCATTTGATCAGTAAAGTGTTGATATAAGTTAAGAACGATCAAAAGTGGAATTTATTCGTGAAACTTAATTTTTATGCGCTTAAGCGCATAAAAAATTATCAGTTGAACGAATCCCGATAGTGAAACGTATCGGGATAAATGAATATCAAGTTTCGTCATTTGGTTAAAAATTTTCTAATCTCAATTTTATTCTTCGTAGTTTGGTATCAATGATATTCATTTATTTTCTTTAGGTTCTTCCTCCGATTTTTCTTCTTTGATTGTTACTGTAGGCTTTTTTACAGATTTTTTTATGTCTGTATCCACATCACGTTCAAGCTTTCTGACTTCGGTGTCAATTTCTCTTTTTATTTCGTTCGAAGCCCTTTTGATTTCATAGATTCCACGCCCTATCTTCTTTGATAATTCTGGTATTTTACTGGGACCGAACACAATGAAAACAATCAGGAAGATGAGAATAAATTCACCGGTGCCAATATCTAAAAACAGGAATGTTTGATTGAGCATATCCATTTTATTTGAGAAACAAAAATAGTAAAAAAATAAGATGTCGGTATAAACAAAAACAGCGTCATCCAAAACAAAGTTTGAATGACGCTGATATTTATCGATTATTTTGCGTCGTATAAGAAATTGTGTTTATTTTTTCTTTGCTTCAGCTTTTGATTCTATTTTTTCAGTGATTTTAGCAAGTGCTTTCTCCCCAATTAAATCGTAGGCAATCGGGCTGGCGATAAATACCGAAGAATATGTACCGACAATGATACCAATTGTAAGGGCAAATATAAATCCACGAATTACGTCACCCCCAAAAATGAAAATGGTAAGCAGTACAACCAATGTGGTCCCTGCTGTGTTCAGGGTTCGAGCCAAGGTACTGTTGATCGCATTATTAATATTGTCTTTTAATGCCTTCTTTGGATATAGTCCCATTACTTCCCGGATCCTATCGAAGATAATTACAGTATCATTAATCGAATATCCGATAATCGTCAAAATCGCAGCAATAAATGCCTGATCAATTTCGAGGTTGAATGGCATGATTGAATAGAGTATTGAAAACAGGGAAACGGTAATGATTGTATCATGGAAAAGTGCTACAACACCACCAAGTCCAAATTGCCATCTCTTGAATCGAACCGCAATGTAAAGAAAGATTACGATTAGCGCAAAGGTGATAGCCATAATCGATTTGTTACGAATATCATCGGCGATGGTTGGTCCTACTTTTTGCGAACTCAAAATACCTATCAATTTATCATTTGTTTCAATATCGGTACTGAATCTTGAATAGGTCATGCTTTGATTGGCATAAAATGGTTTTAATCCAGTAAAAAGTAAGTTTTGAATGATACCGTCAAC
Organism: Bacteroidota bacterium; assembly: GCA_018816945.1. Classification (NCBI taxonomy): domain Bacteria; kingdom Pseudomonadati; phylum Bacteroidota; species Bacteroidota bacterium. The sequence continues at coordinate 13,746 of JAHIVC010000054.1, forward strand.
TTCATCACGCGAATCATCAATCATGTATTTTGTGGTAATTTTTACCTGCTTATTGGGTCCAAAAGTTTTTACTTCAGGGGTGTCATTGTTAAATTGTGCAGTCAGCGACTGTCGAATCTCATTTACTGACACATCCTGATCGAAACGAATTACATAAGTTCTACCTCCCGAAAAATCAACACCGTAATTTAATCCTCTCATCGCTAATGATCCAATACCTATGATGATAATGGCTGAAGAAATGACATAAAAAATCTTACGCATTTTTAAAAAATCGAAGTTTGCATTTGCCAGAAAATCTTTGGTATAACTATTGGCAAAGTTCAAAGTCATGTTTTTGTTCAACATCCAGTCGAAAATCAACCTCGAGATGAAAATAGCAGTAAATAATGAAGAAATGATACCAATGATCAATGTGGTGGCAAATCCTTGCACTGGTCCTGAACCGAATATGTAAAGTACAAAACCGGTCAATAATGTGGTTACGTTACCGTCGATAATTGCAGAGTAGGCATTTCGATATCCATCCTGAATTGCAAGCCTTATCCCTTTTCCTGCCCTGATTTCTTCCTTGATCCTTTCGTAAATAATTACGTTGGCATCAACAGCCATACCCAGTGTTAAAACGATACCTGCGATACCGGGTAAAGTAAGCACAGCACCCAGCGATGCAAGTACGCCAAATAGGAAGAAGATATTAGTTAATAATGCTAAATCGGAAATTATACCGGCTTTATTGTAATATAAAAGCATATAGATTAATACCAGAACAAATGCGATTACGAATGACCATAAACCGGCATTAATCGCTTCCTGACCTAATGAGGGGCCAACTATGTTTTCTTCAATGATACTTGCCGGAGCAGGAAGTTTACCTGCTTTAAGGATGTTTGCAAGGTCCTTCGCTTCTTCAATGGTCATGCTTCCACCGGAAATCTCTGTACGTCCACCTGAAATTTCGCTACCAACATTTGGGTGGGTATAAACATAATCATCTAAAACAATTGAAATCGGGCGACCAACATTCTCTCCCGTCAATCGTTTCCAATCTCTTGATCCGTCGGCATTCATACCCAAGGTAACACTTGGTGATCCATTTTGAGCATAATCCTGACGCGCATCAACAACCACATCCCCAAACATAGCTGCTCCGCCATCGCGGGATGCTTTTAGAGCAATAAGTTCGAGCATGTCAGGTCGATAATCTTCCGGTTTATTGGTCCATACCAGTTTTAAGTCTCTTGGAAAAATATTTGAAACCTTTAATAGCAGTCTATTTACTTTGGCAGTGTCTTTAATAAAGGCATATCCAACAGCGGCACCATCACTTGCAACATATTGTCCTTGCTGATTTTGAAAAAATGCAGGGGTTAATACGGCATAGAGTGGATTCTCTTTTTCATATTCAGCGAAAGATTGATCCTTGCTTGGCTGGTTCAGAGCCGCAGAATCTGAAGTTAATTGCTCAAGTAAGGAAATTGCAGAATCTTTTGTTGTTTCGGCTACATTTTCGGTATTGATCGATCCGGCTTCTCCGGCAGTTTGAGTTCCCTGCAGAACAGCTTCTGTTTCCAGCAGCGTAGCTAAATGAGTATTCGCTTCAGAGAAAAAAGATTGTACTTCGTTAAACCTGTAATTTTCCCAAAATTCAAGTTGAGCAGTTCCTTGTAATAATTTACGAACCCTATCCGGATCTTTAATGCCCGGTAATTGAACTAAAATCCTGCCGGTATTTGGAATTCGCTGAATATTTGGTTGGGCTACCCCAAAACGGTTAATACGTGTATTTAAAATATTGAAAGCTCGGTCAACTGCTCCGTTGGTTTCTTCACGGATGATTTCCATTACTTCTTCATTGGTCGAATTGTATTTAATTCGATCGCGAAATTCAATTTTGGTAAAAATAGCTGAAAGCTGCGCATTGGGATCTATTTCATTAAATGATTCTCCGAATAAGGTCACAAAGTCTTTTTGGCTATCCTTTTGCTTTTCAGTAACCATTGCCAAAGCCTGAACAAATACCGGATCTTTGCTATCGCCCGATAAAGCACGAATGATATCCGCTACTTTTATTTCTAAAGTAACATCCATCCCGCCTTTAAGGTCAAGTCCTAAGTTGATCTCTCTTTCTAGACAATCCTTATAAGTATATTTTCTTAATAAAATATTAAAAACTACTTCGTTTGAAATTGAATCCAGATAATATTTGCTTCTAACATTTACGATAGAATCTAATATGGTCCCTTCTCGCATCGCGTCTCCCATGGCCATTTTAGTTGCCATCTGCTGGCTAATAGCATTATCAGCATATTTTTGGGCATCTTTTTCTACCTTAGTGGTCACAAATGTGAACGAAAGCTGGAATAAACAAACCAGCGCAAAGGCAATTGCAAAAAATTTGATAGCTCCTTTGTTTTGCATATGTGTAGATTTTATAGGTTTTGATTCTTTTTTGAGGGTGCAAAAATAGAATTAAATATTGAAATTAACAACAGTAAATGTAAGATTGACAAATATAATATGTGCTTAAAGAGTTTGCTTTTAACAAATTGATAATATGTAATTTTTAATCAAACAATTCCTCGTGGCTTGCCGCGAGGTTTCCTATTACTTTCTCCTGAAAATCAGGGGACCTGCCTTGCCGCGGGCAGGGATGTCAGTCGAATGACTGACAGAGGGGTGAAATAATGAAAACTCGATTTTCAGCTTACTGAAATAAAGTTGACAAAACCTGCTTGCCGCCAGACCGGGCTGGCAGGTCAGGCAAGTACTCCTTGGCTTGCCATGGGGATAGTCAACTTTAAGAATTTTTTTTATTTTGTTCGAAATCCGAATAATAATTTGAAATTTCAATTATTTAGAATTGTCATGCATGACTTTGTAAGGCATAGTTTGACAATAAAAAAATTGCAGCATGAAAAAAAAGTCCTTATTTTTAGATTTAATTTATAAATTTGCGCTCTTTTTAAAATTAAATTTATGACATAGCTGATGAATGTAACCTCCAAAAGTGATTTGCTTTATACCCTTAAAGGGATGTTTCTGAGAAAACAAAGAATGTTTGGTTTCACAACAATACCAAATACTGAATTAAACAATACTTCCTTTGATACCGTTTCTTATCATCCTGCCCCAATATCTGTAATACAAAATCTAGGTTATAGACTAAAAAGTTCATCGGTCAAAAGCTTGATTAAGCATAAAATTTACCTATATTACTGCATTAAAATGGATGATGTAGCGAGCCTGTTTTCGCCTCAAATAATCCGAATAAAAATTTAATTGTTTTTTTTGCTTGGAAAGAGATTCATTCTTTTTACCGGGGTTTTTTTAATATTTTATACTTAAAGCGAATGAGAAATTCATATTTTGACCTTGTAGAGCAAAGTTTTTACTTCCCACAGGAAGGCTTTGATTTGCGTGATAAATATTTGACATTTAATGGAATTTCATTAAAGTATTTGATCGATAAATACGGAACGCCATTCAATTTGATTTATTTACCAAAAATTGGCGATCAGATTAAAAAAGCACGTAACCTTTTTAACAGGGCTATCCGTAATAACAATTACAATGGCAGATACTTCTATTGTTATTGTACTAAATGTAACCACTTTCATCATGTTCTGAACGAGGCATTAAATCATAATGTCAATCTTGAAACTTCGTCGGCATTTGATATTGATCTAATCCTGAATCTTTTTAAGAACGGGAAAATAAGTCCTTCCCGATTGATCGTGCATAATGGATATAAAACTGACGACTATATTCATAAAATCATGTTGCTTCAGAAAAAAGGTTTTAAAAATTCAGTAATTATCCTGGATAGTCAGTCGGAACTGACACGATTACTTAAAATCGCTGGTGATAAAAAAATCAAAATTGGACTCAGAATGTCAATCAATGAGGAGCCCCAATCTGCTTACTATACTTCACGTTTAGGAATACCCAACACTGAGATGCTCGATTTTTTTAATGAACACATTAAAGATAATAAACGGGTAGAATTAATTATGTTTCACTTTTTTGTTGACTCAGGGATAAAGGACAGTTTATATTATTGGGGAGAATTTCAAAAAGCACTCAAACTCTATGTTGAACTTAAAAAGCAGTCGCCATCTTTATATGCCCTGAATTTGGGTGGAGGATTTCCTATTCGCAATCACTTGGGATTTGAGTATGATTATGAATACATGATTAATGAAATTATTAAAAATATTAAGGAAACTTGTGAAAACGATAAAGTTGAAGAACCTGATATTTTTACTGAGTTCGGGAAATATACCGTTGGCGAGAGTAGCGCTATTATTTTTAAAGTGCTTGAACAAAAGCAACAAAACGACACCGAATTGTGGTACATCATTAACAACAGTTTGATGAATACCATTCCGGATGCATGGTCATCGCACGAAAAATTTATTTTATTGCCCATCAACAAATGGGACAATGAATATACCCGTGTAAATATTGGCGGGATCAGTTGCGACCATTCCGATTATTATAATTCTGAAGACCTGAATCAGGAAGTTTTATTGCCTACATACAAAGATGAAGAAGAAGAACCCTTGTATTTGGGATTTTTCCACACCGGGGCTTATCAGGATTCAATTAGTGGATATGGTGGGATTAAGCATTGTTTGATTCCTTCGCCTGCACATGTGATCATTGACAGAGATGAAAAAGGTAATTTTATAGATTACGTATATCGAAACGAACAATCGGTTACTGAGATGTTTAATATTTTAGGTTATACAGAATGAGGAATTTTGGGGGCATAGAAGACAAATTTGCTTCTTTCGAAAAAGCTGCAATATTACTGCAGTCAATACCCTACGATGGTACGAGTACATGGGGGAAAGGAGCCGATGAAGCCTTCGGAGCTTTTATCGAAGCAACCGAAAATATGGAACTTTACGATATCGAAACCGATTCGGAAGTTTATAAAAAAGGAATTCATATTATTCCTGAAATTACTGAGAAATCTTCTCCTGAAGCAGTTTTTAATACGGTACTGGAGAGTACGAAAAAATTATTATCACTTAATAAATTCCTCACCTTTTTTGGTGGCGAGCATTCTGTTAGCATTGGTATTTTGAAAGCTTATTACGAAAAGTACCCTGATATTACCATACTACAATTGGATGCGCATGCCGATTTGCGACCGGAATATGGTGGAACACCCTATAATCATGCTTGTGCAGTTCATGATGCATCAAAACATGCGAATTTAATTCAGGTTGGGATAAGAAGTATGGATACCGTGGAAAAACCATTTTTAAATAGGAAAAAATGTTTTTTTGCCGAAGACATGCATCATCAAACTAATTGGATGGATGAATCGATAAAACTAATGACGGATAAAGTTTATATCACACTCGATCTGGATGTTTTTGATCCATCCATCATGCCTGCAACCGGAACTCCGGAGCCTGGAGGATTAAATTGGAATACCACGATAAAATATCTGAAAAAAGTGTTTGAACAAAAAAACGTACTTGGATTTGATATTGTAGAATTGGCGCCAATGGCAGGTTATAAACCTGCAAATTTTTTGGTCGCAAAGTTGTATTATAAAATGTTAAGCTATAAATTTAGCAATCATGAAAAATAGAGGTCCGATTAGCGAGTTCATGCTCGAACATTATAAACATTTTAATGCTGCAAGCCTTGTCGATGCTGCTAAAGGCTACGAAAAACATTTGACCGAAGGCAAAAAAATGATGATCACCCTGGCAGGTGCAATGAGTACTGCCGAATTAGGTAAATCGTTGGCTGAAATCATCCGACAGGATAAAGTTCAAATTATCAGTTGTACCGGTGCGAATTTAGAAGAAGATTTAATGAATATGGTTGCCCATTCGCATTATAAAAGGGTTCCAAATTACAGGGATTTAACCCCTGAACAAGAGTGGGAATTGCTTGAAGAAGGATTGAATCGGGTTACCGATACCTGCATCCCCGAAGAAGAAGCTTTCCGTAGATTACAAGCTCACATTTTCAAAATTTGGAAAGATGCCGAGGATAAAGGAGAACGCTATTTCCCACATGAATTCATGTACAAGATGTTGCTTTCTGGAGTACTCGAACAATATTATGAAATTGATCCGCAAAACAGTTGGATGTTAGCTGCTGCCAAAAAGAATTTACCCATCATTGTTCCCGGATGGGAAGACTCGACCATGGGCAATATTTTTGCTTCTTATTGCATCAAAGGTGAATTGAAACCTTCAACCATGAAATCAGGGATTGAATACATGACTTTTCTGGCAGAATGGTACACCAAAAATTCAGGAACAGAAGGCATTGGATTTTTTCAAATAGGAGGAGGCATCGCAGGTGATTTCCCTATATGCGTAGTTCCGATGCTTTATCAGGATTTGGAAAGAACAGATACTCCATTCTGGAGTTATTTTTGCCAAATCAGCGATTCGACTACAAGTTACGGTTCATACTCAGGAGCGGTTCCCAACGAAAAAATTACGTGGGGCAAACTGGGTATCGATACGCCTAAATATATTATTGAATCTGATGCTACCATTGTTGCACCATTGATTTTTGCCTATTTGCTAGGGTGGTAGTATTATTTTAATTGATTGAAAATGGAATCAAAGAACAAACCCAAAGTTATCAAGGATTATGAAAAACTGAGTGAGGAAATGCAAGAACAGATCAAATTGGCATATCCTACCGGTTTTAGCGAACATTTGATAGGTTTTTACGATAAAAATGGATTAAGGGTTAGTGCATTACCTTTCGAAACAGAAGACCGGATGTACTTGGTTCGGATGACAATTGTCAAAGCAAAAAAAATTGTGGATGACGATGATGATTTCGATGATTTTGGTGTATTGAAAGATAATGTAAAAGAAGACTACGAAGAAAAATACGCAGAAGAGGATGAACCCTCTGATGATTATGATGACTAATTCTTTTAACTGAAATCTTTCTTATAATTATTGGATTAGACGATTATTAGCTTGCCTGACTCAATGTTAAATTGACATTATTTTTTTGACAAGTCTTCACTTTTTGCCTCGATTTGAGTATAAAAACTGAATATTTTAAGATAGAATTAAATTTTGGCCTATTAAGGTGTTAAGCTGCTGCCAAGTATAATCCCGATCATTTTTTTATTCTTAAGAACCGACGTTTGCCGGAACATATTCATTGAATAGGTATTAATCTGTAAACAGCTTTAATTATGAAGTATGCAGATTTGAAGAAGATAACTCGTGGTTTAAGGAATAACCAAACCAAAGAGGAAATAATTCTTTGGCAATTTCTTCGAAAGCGCCAAGTTGACGTACGGAAATTCTTAAGACAACACCCAATAATTTACGAATCGAATCGAAAAGAACTATTCTTTTTTGTGGCTGATTTTTATTGTGCAGAAGAAAAACTGGTGATTGAGTTGGATGGGAAAATCCATGATTATCAAAAAGAATATGATAAATGGAGGGATGAAATCATTCAATCCAAAGGAATTCAAATGCTTCACTTTAAAAATGAGGAATTGAAAAATGTGAATGAGGTGCCTACTAAAATTGTAAGTTGCTTCAATTCTTCTGACCCACCCCAACCACTCCCTCACGTGGGAGGGGCTTAAAATTATTTTAACCAACTAACTTTTTTTTGTAAACCTATTTTAGGACAAGACAAACTCCCCTCCCTAATTTATTTTAGGGAGGGGTTGGGGGAGGGTCTGAAAAGTAAACCTAATTATCAAAAAAACATTTAATTTTTTCGGTATAAAAAATGTACCCTGAGCGCAGTCGAAGGGTAAATTTTCAAATTATCTATCCACTAACTTCATTCCCGAATCATTTTTCCGGTTACCCTGAACCAGTTTTGAGATTTGATTAATGCTTTCCAATTCATCAGGTGATAATTCGATTTTTAAAGACTCAAGATTTTCTTTGACGTAAGTTCTTCGTTTAGTACCGGGGATCGGAAAAATATCATTTCCCTGCGATCGGATCCATGCCAATGCAATCTGGCTTGTTTTGCAGTTTTTGGCTGTGGCGATTTTTTCTAATGCTTCAACGATTTTTAAATTAGATTCAAAATTGTCACCCTGAAATAATGGAATGTCTTTTCGGTAATCTTTTTCGCCACTGATTTGTTCTACACTCTTTAGTTTACCGGTTAAAAACCCCCGTCCCAAAGGACTGTATGGAACTATTGCCACTTTTAACTCCCGACAGGCAGCCATAATTTCGGTTTCAATATCTCGAACCCAAATCGAATATTCAGATTGAAGTGCTGTTATTGGATGAATGGCATAAGCCCTTTTCAGACTTTTAACCGAAACTTCGGAAAGTCCGAGATACCTGACTTTTCCCTCATGAACAAGATTAGCCATTGCTCCAACAGTTTCCTCAATCGGAACATTGGGGTCGATACGATGCAAATAGTACAAATCTATATAATCTGTTCCCAGTCGCAGCAAGCTTGCATCACAAGCTTTTTTTACATATTCCGGACGGCCATTAAGCCCTCCTTCGCTGGGAAGGAACCCGAATTTAGTTGCAATGATTACCTTATGACGAACCTTTTTCAGTGCTTTACCAACAAAAGTCTCATTGTGTCCATTGCCATATACATCGGCCGTGTCGAAAAAGTTTAGACCCATCTCAAGAGCCAATTTAATGGTAGCAATTGATTCCTCATCATTGGTTGGGCCATACCATTCCGACATTCCCATACATCCCAACCCGATTGCTGATGCCATTAAATCACTATTGCCCAGTTTCTGTTTTTTTATCATTTTAAATTCTTCTTAATTCTCTGTTGAGAAAAATACTTCTGCTCTTCGACTTGGTTAATGTGTTATATTTCGCTCTGTAAAAACCGGATTGGTTACCTTATTTAAATATCACATTGACATATCGTTTAATTGACTCATTAATTTTCAAATCATCAAATTTTCAAATTACCAAATTTTCAAATTATCCTTTGTACTTTATCCACTTATACAAGTCTTTATAGCTGGGTTTTTTACCATACATCAAAATTCCGGTTCGGTAAATTCTTCCGGCCATCCAGGTGGTAAATAAAAAGCCTGCTACCAGTAAAACCATGGATAGGGCTAATTCGGTATAAGGAACACCAAATGGAATACGGATCATCATGATGATAGGAGAGGTGAGCGGAATAATGGACAACCAAAATGCAACCGGTCCTTCCGGATCACGAATGATGAATTGGGCCATAATCATGGCAAATATGAGCGGAATGGTGATCGGCAGCATAAACTGTTGAGTATCCGCCTCACTATCAACTGCCGAACCAACGGCAGCAAATAGGGCAGCATACAAAAGGTACCCTGTCAGAAAGAAGAAAATAAACGCGAAGATTATGATCCCAAAATTGATGGACGAAATAGCTTCAAAAACTGCAGTTAAATCACTTTCATCACTTGATACCTCAGCTAATGCATTGCCCTGTACCATTTGAGTATTATTCATTACCATGGCACTTTGGTTGGGCATTTTATCTTTAAAAGCAATTTGAAAAACACCGACAATGCTTGCTGTCAGAACGATCCAAAGAGATAGTTGTGTTAGTCCAACCAGACCAATTCCGACTATTTTCCCCATCATTAATTGGAAGGGTTTGACCGATGAGATAATCACTTCAATTATTCGACTTGTTTTTTCCTCAATTACGCCACGCATAACCTGAGCACCGAAAAAGAAAATGAAAAAATAGATCAGGATTCCTGTGAAAATTCCGATCACCATGGCAATTTCGGTATAGGTTTTTTGTTCAGCTTCACCTTCTGAGAGTTTATAAGTGGTAAGGTTTATCGATGTTTTAATAGAAATTGGAATATCCATGGCGATTTCGCGATCGGCCTCATCAAGTTTTAATTTATTGATTTGAAGCAGTAATTTCTGTTCTTCAATTTCCTTGCCCATTATTCGACGGATATAGCTTTTGGTATCGAGGTTTGGTTGTTTTTCGGAATAAATGATGGCTGAAGTCGGAAGGGCAACTTCTGTTTTCGGGATGTACAGCAAGGCATAATCCCCATTGGTTTTCATATTCTCTTTAGCCGTATTCAAATCGGTATGCACATGATAAAACTGAAGATGCTCATCATTTTGAAGTTTATTGTAAAAAATTCCTGTTTCGTCCAATACCGCAATTTTTCGGTCACTGGTATCCGACATGGTCGCTAAGAATGCAGGTACAATCATCATCGCAGCCATGAGTAAAGGACCTAAAATGGTCATGACGATGAATGATTTTTTTCTAACGCGGGTCAGATATTCTCTTTGTATAATGAGTTTAATTTTATTCATAACCTTAATTTAATTTTGATGCATTTGCCTCGGCAACCCTGCTGATAAAAATATCGTTCATACTTGGGATCACTTCATTAAATGAATGGATTTTTAAGTGTGGAATAAGGATCCCCAACAATTGATTGGCATCACCATTATTCAGTTTAATGGTAGCTTGAGATCTCCCATCTTCTAAATTGGTTTGGCTCACTTCAAATTGATTGTTTGTGATTGATTTAATGGAGCCCATGTAACCACTGTATTCTAAAGTAAAAGTATTCGACTTGTAATGAGTTTTGATTTCACTCACCCTGCCTTCCAATATTTTTTCAGATTGATTAATCAGTGCAATATGGTCGCATAATTCTTCAACCGAAGCCATGTTGTGAGTTGAAAAAATAATGGTAGCACCATCTTTTTTAAGTTTTAAAATTTCCTCTTTAAGCAGGTTTACATTGATGGGGTCAAAACCACTGAATGGTTCGTCAAAAATGAGTAATTCAGGTTCATGCAAAATGGTAACAATAAACTGGACTTTTTGCTGCATCCCTTTTGAAAGTTCTTCAACTTTGCGGTTCCACCAAGTTCCGATATCAAATTTTTCAAACCAATACTTTAGCTTTTTGATGGCATCGTTACGGCTTAACCCTTTCAATTGAGCGAGGTAGATGGCCTGTTCTCCTACCTTCATCTTTTTATATAAACCTCTTTCTTCGGGTAAGTACCCAATTTTGTAAATGTGTTTTAGTTGAAGTTTTTCTGAATTAAAGAGAAGCTCACCTTCGTCGGGTGCCGTGATCTGGTTCATGATACGGATAAGGGTGGTTTTCCCTGCTCCGTTTGGCCCCAAAAGCCCGAAAATACTTTGTTTCGGCACCTCAATACTCACCGATTTTAAGGCCGTATGGTTCGAAAACCGTTTTGTAATATTATTTGCGTTAAATAAGCTCATTTGCCTGTATGTAAATGTTTTTGTCTAATAGAAATGAATTTATACATTCTGCCTTCGCTTTTTTCAATTTTAAGAAACCTGAATTTTGCATCAAATTTATATGCTTGGGTCGAAAGATTGCGATGGTAAAAATACTAATTTATGTTGATTTTTGGTTTACCTAAACATAAAGATGATTTAAAAGAATTATATTTAATCTATCAATTATAAAGATTGTAATGAACCAATTGAGTTTATAAAAAATCAACCATGAAGAAAACTTTTGAATTATTCAGTTTATTGATCTTATCATCCTGCATCGCACCTAAATCAGGATTAATAGAAGAACCGAAACACGATGGTAAAGATTATATTAAGCATTTCGCATATTCATTGGTTTACAATGAAACAAATGAACAGGCTGATTGGGTATCCTATCAGCTATTGGCATCCGAAATGGTCCCAAATTTTGATCGAACCGATAAGTTTTTGGTTGATACAATGGTACTGACTGGTAGTGCTGATAATTCGGATTATAAAAATTCGGGCTACGATAAGGGGCATTTAGCACCTGCCGCAGATATGGCCTGGAATGAGCAGGCCATGAAAGAAAGTTTTTATTTCAGCAATATTTCGCCTCAGTTACCAGGGTTTAATCGAGGTATATGGAAAAAGCTAGAGGAAAAAGTGCGTGATTGGGCAAAAATATACGAAGTTATTTATGTCACTACCGGGCCTATTTGCAATCAGTCAACAAAAACGATTGGCGACAATGCAGTGATGATCCCGACACATTTTTATAAAACTATTTTGATCTACAACGATTCAATAAAACAAAGTATTGGATTTGTTTTCCCAAATGAAAAATGCGAGGGCGAGATATTTGATTATGCTGCCACAGTGGATAGTATTGAGTTGATTATAGGAAAGGATTTTTATTTTGCTTTACCCGATCGGCAGGAAAAAAATATCGAAAAACAAGTTGATTTAAGCTTTTGGAGAAAATAGTAGATATTTTAGGCTAACTTGTTCAAGCTTCTTAAAATTCCTTAATTATTTATATGGAGCTGTTTAGGATTTTATAAGAAATCATAGTAAATTTCATATTTCAAATAAAATCTAAAATCATGAAAAATAAAATATTTGTTCTTATAACTCTGTTAATATTAAGTGGATGTAGTTCATCCATTAGAACAAGTAAGGATTATCCCGTACAGCCAGTATCTTTTGCAGATGTTAAACTGACAGATCATTTTTGGCTCCCCCGTCTTGAAACCAATCGGAAAGTTACCATCCCTTATGATTTTCAAAAGTGTGAAGAAACAGACCGGATCAATAATTTTGCCGTAGCAGGTAGAATAAAGGAGGGTTCATTCAAAGGAATCAGGTACAACGATTCGGATGTTTATAAAGTGATGGAAGCGGCCGCATACTCTTTAAGTACCTATCCCGATCCGGTACTTGAAAAATACATGGATAGTGTTATTGCGCTGGTTGCCGCTGCTCAGGAAGATGATGGATATTTGTACACAGCCAGGACTATAAATCCGGATACGCTTATAAGCAATGCAGGAGAATCACGCTGGTCGATGTTGAAACAAAGTCATGAGCTCTATAATATCGGACATATGTACGAAGCGGCAGTAGCCTATTATGAAGCAACAGGCAAGAAAACTTTTCTCAATGTCGCATTAAAAAGTGCAAATCTGGTCTGTTCGGTTTTCGGGCCTGAAGCAAATCAATTGCATGATGTACCCGGACACCAGGAAATAGAGATTGGACTTGTAAAACTATACCGTACAACGAGAGATGAGAAGTATTTAAAGATGGCTAAATATTTTCTGGATCAAAGAGGAGATACGATAACCCGCACTCCTTATACCTACGATTACGGTGGTAGCAGTCCGATTTATACCCAGGATCATCAGCCGGTAACCAAACAATGCGAGGCAGTTGGGCATGCAGTCAGAGCTGCGTATATGTACACCGGCATGGCAGATATTGCTGCATTAACCGGTGATAAAGATTACCTGAAAGCTATCGATACGCTATGGAACAATGTCGTTACACGAAAAACTTATATTACCGGAGGAATAGGTGCAATGCATGATGGGGAAGCTTTCGGGCCGGATTATTATTTGCCGAATCTGACGGCTTACAATGAAACATGTGCGGCCATTGCCAACATGCTCTGGAATCAGCGGATGTTTCTGCTTTCAGGTGAATCGAAATACATTGATGTTTTGGAACGGACACTTTATAATGGATTTCTTTCTGGAGTCAGTTTTCAGGGCGATAAATTCTTTTATCCAAATCCATTGGAATCGGATGGGAGTCATGAACGCGCTCCATGGTTCGATTGTTCATGTTGTCCTACCAACGTAGCACGTTTTCTCCCTTCATTACCTGCTTATATTTACGCTCATCAGGATAAAAAGCTCTTTGTAAACTTATTTATTGGCAATAGCGCGGAAATAGAAATGCAGGATGTAAAAATCAAAATTGAGCAAAGAACAGATTATCCCTGGGATGGCGAAGTTGATTTAAATATCAATCCGGAATCACCCGCTAAATTTATAGTTGCGCTTAGGTTACCATTATGGGCCCGAAACCAACCAATGCCCGGTGATCTTTATTCTTTTAGAGAAAAAACAGAGGAAGAAATTAAAATATTGGTAAATGGAGAACCTTATCAATATTCGATTGAATCAGGATATGCCTTAATTGATAAGGATTGGAAAACCGGAGATCATATCCGGTTGAGTATTCCGATGCCGGTGCAAAAAATATTGGCAAACGAAAAGGTAGCTGAAGATAAAGAAAAGATGGCTTTCAGCCGGGGTCCCATAGTTTATTGTGCCGAAGGCATTGACAATGGAGATAGGGCAAGAAACCTGATGATTGATCCTGATTTGAAATTTACATCGGTTCATCAAGCTGATTTATTAAACGGTATCACTACCCTTGAATCAAAAGCTTACCAGGTTTCATTTGATCAAAATAAAGAGTTTAAAAAAACAGAACAAAATTTGATGCTCATTCCTTATTATGCCTGGGCCCATCGCGGGAATGGTGAAATGGCCGTTTGGCTTCCTTTTACCGAATCGGCTTCAAATCCCACTTTACCACCAACTAAGGCTTCTGAGAGTTATGTTACGGCATCTTATATATATGATCAGCTATCAGCAGTAAATGATCAAATCAACCCGAAAAATTCAAATGATCAGGAAATTCCCCGATTGACTTTTTGGAGTCACAAAGGAACCCATGAATGGGTACAATATGATTTTAAAAATGAGACCGTAGTTTCATTTATTCATATATATTGGTTTGATGACGGACCAGGCGGAGGTTGCAGAATCCCCGAAAGCTGGAAAGCTTTTTATCTGAAGGACGATCAATGGGTAGAAGTGAAAAAGAATGGTGCATATCCTGTTATAAAAGATGCCCTGAATTCGATTGAAATTTTTCCGGTAAAAACCAAAGCAATGAGGATTGAAATTCAATTACAAAACAATTTTTCAGGAGGAATTTTGGAATGGAAAGTTGAATAAATACATATTCAAATGACGAGAAATTTGATATTAGCGGTTCTGTTTTTAATAAACATGGCAGCCTGCACTTCTAAAAATCAGAAACAGAAAATGAATCAAACAAATGAAAAATTCCAGGAAGTGGAATTGAGCAATGCTACCGGGATGAAAGTAAAAATCAGCAATTTTGGCGGCAGCATTATGTCAATATTTGTGCCTGATAAAGAAGGGAATTTTGGGGAAGTCGTTCTGGGATTTGATACTCCTGAAGAATATTTGAATGGCAATCCTTATTTTGGTGCATTGATCGGAAGATATGGAAACAGGATTGCCAATGGTAAATTTGAGCTAAACGGGAAAATTTCCGAGCTTGCCCGAAATAATGGTGAAAATCATTTGCATGGGGGAAATATCGGTTATAATAATGTGTTTTGGGACATCCTCGAATATTCTGAAAATGCTGTTAAACTGCATTATTTAAGTAAGGATGGCGAAGAAGGATACCCCGGGAATATGGATATTCAGGTAACCTATACCTTAACGGAAAACAATGAGATCGAAATCAATTATCTGGCTGAAACTGATCAACCCACTGTTCTGAATCTTACACATCATTCGTTTTTCAATTTAAAAGATGGTGGTATAAGCCCCATTCTTGATCATGAACTCATGATCAATGCTAATGCTTATACACCTGTAGATGCAGGTCTTATCCCAACAGGAGAGATCATGAATGTTGAAAATACACCCATGGATTTCCGTACACAAATCCCGATAGGACAAAGAATAGAAGAAGATTATGAACAGCTGAAAATGGGAAAGGGATACGATCATAATTGGGTGCTGAACAAAGATGCAAATGAACTGACATTAGCTGCCAGGGTATATGAGCCATCAACCGGAAGAACAATGGAAGTATATACGACCGAACCGGCTTTGCAATTTTATTCAGGTAATTTTCTGGACAATACCGACAAAGGACATAATGGGACTTTATATCAATTCAGATCAGCTTTTTGTTTAGAAACACAACATTATCCCGATTCACCAAACCATGCTAATTTTCCTTCAACCCTTCTAAATCCAGGAGAAAAATACACACAAAAAACCATTTATAAATTTGGGGTAAATCCATAAAATGATGAAAAAATTAATACTGTTCGGTTGTTTTATTCTTTTATTGAATCCATTCGTAAGAACACAGAATTTTAATATTTGGTTATACAACGGAGAAGTATTGGTTTCTTATGATGAGGCTTCAAAGATGTTGCCTTTATTCAGTGCCGAAATAAACGGACAAGTTGTTTTTTCTTCAGCGAATGGTTATAGCAGTAATATCCGCAATTTGCCGGAATATAAATATGAAATGAACCCTCACCCCAAAGGCGGTTATATTTTTAAAATTCATTTTACGAATACGAGCCAGGATACCCTTGATATTGCTAATATTATTCCTTTTGGAGAGAATAAAGATCGGATTTATATCACGGCAAAAGGACCCAAGGCTTTAGCGAGGGCAAAATTATTTCGGCCACATCATGGGCCAATTGATGTTACACTTCCTGATAATGCCTGGGAATTGGGCTATTCTTCATTTCCATTATCAGGAGAGGTTTCTATCTGTGCTCTTTCGCGGCGTAAAGAAATTGAGGGGGGAAATAAATCAAGATATAGTAGCAAACTGTTTCCGGGTGGGGTTTTAAATTATGAAATTTATATTGATCAATTTGAAGGTGATTGGCAAAATGGCTTGAAAAAAATGTTTCAGGAGCGTTGGATTTATGATCTGGAAGAATTTGACCTGAGTTTGTACAATCGAACTGATTTAAAGTGGATTCGTTCGGCTTATTTAATCACTCTTCAGTTTGCATGGGATCATCAGTTTTATGACTATCTGACAAAAAATTTTAATATTGAGAAATTTTTGGAGAAACCTAAATACTTTGGCTTTTATGATGTTTACGGTATTTGGCCAACCTGGCCAAGACTGGGGGTGGATGAGCGAAACCAGTGGGATCACTTTCGGGATTTGCCGGGCGGTTTGAACAAGTTAAAAGAGATATCAAAATTTAAAGATAAATTTAATACCCGCTTTTTTATTGCCTACAATCCATGGGATGAAAGTACCAGAGCTGAAGATCCTTACGTAGGAATGGCAAGTATAATCAAAGATGTTGATGCAGATGGTGTGGTTTTGGATTGTCAGGGGAATAGCAGCTATAAACTTCAGGCTGCTGCTGATGGGGTAAAAAATGGGGTGATCATGTACAGTGAAGGCATGGCAATTCCAAAAGATATGCCGGGGATTGTTAGCGGAAGGGTTCATGATGCTATTTTTTATCAGCCCCCGCTTAACCTGAATAAACTGATTAAACCGGATTTCGCTATTTTCAGGGTGTGCCAGCTATCGCAAGGGCGAATACATCGTGAAACGGCGGTTTCATTTTTTAATGGTTATGGCACCGAGATCAATACTTTTGCACCCGGCCGACCCGAATGGATGGACGAAGAATATAAATTTCTGGGAAGAACCACAAAAATCTTAAGGGAAAACACGGATGTTTTCACTTCGTATAATTATACCCCACTGATTACATCTTTAAAAGACAGTGTTTGGGTGAACGAATGGAAAACAGATCAAAAAAGCCTTTATACCATTTTAAGTTTTAATTATCGTGGTCACGACGGGCCATTGTTTGAAATCGGAGCAGTGGATCATGTTCATTATATCGATCTTTGGAATCATCGGGAAATTGAACCTGTTCGAATTGATGGTAAGATCATGATTCCTGCAGAAATTCAACCTTATCTGGCAAAACTCATCGGAACCCGCTCAGAAGGAGAAGTAGCTTGTATTGCCGGATTTCCAAAAGAGATTGACCTAATATATAATGCGGATATTCTGTATTTAAATGCAAAAACCGGAGATCATTATAAAATCTGGAAAAATAATCCGGAATATGAAAACGAAGCTGTAATTATTGATCAATTGAACGATACCTTGGAATTGTCCAAAATCATCGGGCGATACGAAGGCAAAATTGTAATTCAACTTTTTAAGGAGAATTTGCTTCTTGATGAAAGAATTATTGAGAGGAAAATAGGAAAAGCGGTATTGATATCAGTCATAGAGCAAACAGTATTTAGTAAGAAGCTTGCAGATAAAATGAAATACATCCCTACCGGAAAATTTGCCTTTTATGCTACAAACGATGATCAGTTTATTCCGTATCCTGAAAATGCAGACTCCACGTTAATAGAAATCGGACCGTTTTATATGGATACCTATCCTGTTACCAATAAAGAATATCATGAATTCATAAAAGGGAGCAATTATATTCCTGATGATGTCACGAATTATTTAAAACACTGGATTGGTAATAAATATAATGAGGCAGATGCTGATAAGCCAGTCGTTTATATCAGTTTTGAAGATGCAAAAGCTTATTCGAAATGGATTGGAAAGCGTCTCCCGACAGAGGCTGAATGGCAATATGCTGCACAAGGTAAAAATGCTAATATGTGGCCCTGGGGATCAGAATTTGATTCCACCTTATGCAATAATAATTTAGGATATCTTACCAACGTTAATGATTTCCCGAAAGGTAAATCCCCTTTTAATATTGAGGATATGGTCGGGAATGTCTGGCAAATGACTTCCGATTTGTATGATAATGGAAGTTATTATTTTGTCATGATTCGAGGGGGTAGTTATTACAATCCCACATCAAGCTGGTGGTATGTGAAGGGTGGTCCGCAGCGACTGGATAAGAGACAAATGTTGCTGCTTGTCGGATCGGGATTAAATCGAAATGCAACGGTTGGTTTTAGGTGCGTAATGGATGTTTCAAAAAAATAAAAAATGGAAACTACAGAAGGTAAAAAATCCTGGTTTCGTTCCGAATTATTTTTGGTCGGTTTGATCCTTGGTATGATCCTGATTTATTTGTTTGGTCCTTTTCAAAATGGTGGAATTAGTATCGGGATTTTAGTGACTGAAGAAATGAATTCAGATCCGGAAGTTCAGGCTGCTTTTCAATTTCTTGACAGGGGTGATGTGTACGATCCTCAAAAAATATTTTTGAATGAAATTATCAGTGGCAATACAAAGCTGGAAGATTTTGATATCATTTGGTTTCATTATGCTGACTCCTTAGGCATCCCTATGGCCTTTAATTCACCTGAATTAATTGGATTTATTAACGAATATGTGGAAGCAGGTGGAAATTTATTACTCACGCAGGAAGCTTTCACCTATCTGCATACTTTGGGTCTTGAAACATCAATTGCGCAACTTGAATATGCAAATGCTGTTGATGATGGTTATGGCCGTAAACTGGGATATCATGCATATATCGATCACCCTTTATTCAAAAATCTTCATGGAGGAGCCTATGTTTTTAATCCTTTCTTAGATCAGAAAACAAGGGTAAGGGGATATTTTGGTGATGAAAAATTAAATGGGAAAGTCATCGGAATCGACTGGTCGTACATTACTTTCAATGAGAAAAAAAAGTTAATCCTGGAATACGAAAAAGGAAAGGGCAAAGTATTGGCGATTGGGGCCTATGCTTTATTTAATATCCAAAATCATAATTGGGACGAATTCGGTCAACTCATGAACAATACATTTTTTTATCTGAAAGGAACGGAGGCACTTCAAGAATTTTACTGGACAAAGGACCGCGGTATTGTTGAATCCTATGATTCTGAACAGAAAGCATTTATTTATCCGAAACCAAACAAATTAGAGATAAAATCATCCGATCTTCAATTTAATTTTGATAATAAAACCAATGAATTCTGGGATTTGACGGGTGAGCGAATGATGGTGATGGGGCATGAAAAAAGCGGGATTGATGAAATTTGGGCACATCCATTCATGGCCATTAAAGATTATCGGGTCGGTATTAAATTTCCGGATAAAAAAGATGTGATTTGGTTATCCGACGTCAATCCAAAAATTACAATTACCCCTGCATCTTTAGTCAGAAAATACAATTTGGGGGAATTTCAGCTAACTGAACTTATTTCAGTGCATCATGAAAAGCCACAAACACTCATTCATTATGAATTTGAAGGAGATGCTAAGGCTGAAATATTTATTGGTTTTAACAGCAATTTAAGATTAATGTGGCCCTATTCTGAAAAGGTTATCGGGGGAATTAATTATGCCTGGAACGATTCGGTGAATGCTTTCATCATTAAGGATATGGCGGATAATTTTAATGCATTGGTTGGAATGAACCGAAAGCCGGAAAGGCAGATGATCGGGAAATATGACAGTATATTATACAAAAATGAGGATTTCCAATTCACCGAAACAGAAAAATTGCAATGTGGCGCTCTTGCTGTATTCAAAGCTGATCAATCTTTGGATGTTGTGATTGCCGCTTCTCATTTTGCTGATCCCAACGCTATTGAATATCTCAAAACCGGACTGGAAAGTCCTGCTTCGATTTATGAAAATTCCCATAATTATTATTCTAATTTGCTTAAAAACAAACTGATGATCACTTCACCTGATACGGATTTGAATATTGGTTACCGTTGGGCCATCATTGGAACAGATCGGCATTTTACGAATACCCCGGGTATTGGAAAATCATTAGTGGCAGGAATTGGAAATACGGTCAGAGGATGGTGGGGTGGTCATGCGGTGAATGGCCGTCCGGGTTATGCATGGTATTTTGGCCGCGACAGTGAGTGGAGCTCCTTTGCCATCAATGCTTATGGTGATTATGAAAAAGTAAAGGATGTACTAAAAATGCTGATCAGTTATCAGCACATGAATGGAAAGATATTTCATGAGCTGACCACTTCAGGGGCAGTTCATTATGATGCGGCAGATGCAACTCCTTTATTTGTAATACTTGCAGGTAAATATATGCGGGCTTCCGGTGATCAGGATTTTATAAAGAAAAACTGGAATGCTATTTTAAAAGCAATCAATTACTGCTATTCTACCGACCCGGACAAAGATTTTCTGATCAACAATACAAATGTTGGGCATGGTTGGGTAGAAGGTGGGTTTTTGTTTGGCGGAAAAACGACCCTCTACTTAGCCGCATGCTGGGCCGAAGCATTGAGCGAAGCATCTTACATGACCGGTATTATGGGAATGAAGGATGAAAACAAAAAATACACGGATGAAGCCTCTAAAGTAACAGATTTAGTACAGGAACTTTTCTGGAATGAAAAAACCTCATTTTATAATCACAGCCTGAATACAGATGGCAGTTTTATTGAGGAAAAAACGGTGATGCCGGCCATCCCAATGTATTTCGGTCAGTTGAAAACTGAAAAGACAGGAAATATGTTGAATGAGTTTGCATCAAATAACTTCACTGCGAATTGGGGTAGCCGAATTGTAGGAGAGGACAGCAAACATTTCAATCCGGGAGGATATCACACCGGAAGTGTGTGGCCCTTATATACAGGTTGGGTGTCTTTAGCAGAGTTTAAATACGGGAATCATGTGCAGGCTTATTCTCATTTAATGAATAATATCAATGTTTATAAATTCTGGGCAAAGGGTTTTATTGAGGAAGTGTTGCATGGTACAGAATACAGGCCCATCGGGGTTTGTGCCCATCAATGTTGGTCGGAAACCATGGCGGTGCAACCTTTGATTGAGGGGATGTTGGGACTTGAAGTGGATGCAAATCTGAATACTTTAAAGTTGGGTCCGTCCGTTCCTGCAAATTGGGATTATTATAAAATTGAAAACATCAATATTGGGAAGAATACATTGCATTATGAAATGCAGCGAAATGAAAATAAAGTCACTTACACCTTTAATTATTCGGGATCTGATGAATTAAAAATTTATTTCGAGCCAATGTATTTGGATGGAGCCATTATCAATGAATGCACCTTTAATGATCAACCTTTATCCTGGCCAAAGGAGAATGGAATGGTTGAACTTAAATTAAAAAAACCTTCAAAACTTACCATTACTTATGATGGCGGTATTTCGGTTTTACCTTTAATTCAAAACCCTCAGCCGGGAGATAATGCAGCAGGAACAAGGATTATATCAGCCACCTTAAAAGATAATATATATGAAATCCTGCTCGAAGCTCCGGCTAATTCAAAAGCAAATATTCAATTTTACAGTGATTTTAAGGTTACAGGAATTGAAAACGCCTCGATTGTTTCAAAATCGAATCATACTTATGAAATAGCAGTTAATTTTGCTAATTCTACCGAAAAATATGACCGGATCAAAGTTTATCTTCACTTGGAAGACAATCAATAAATTTCAGCATCTTTCTTGGTTTTACTAGTAAAATTTATTGTTTGAGGTTACCTTATCACAGATCTGGAATTTTGCTAGCTGAAATAGTTTTTCCTTAAATGCATTTAATCGATCTATAAATGAACTTGTCGAAACCCGATACATCTGGTCGAATAGTTTTTCCACCCTTATTTTTATTGGTTAATATTGAAATGTATTTAGCATTTGATAAACATAGTGGTCTTATTAACAAATGAATACAAAATTATGGGACTCACAGGGCGAAGCGTTCCCCCTACCTTCTTAGCATAGTTTTATTCCACGTTAAAAGCGGTTGAAGGTTTCATTTGAAATTTGCAGCTCTAATCCATCAAAATTTGTAAATTTATCTGATGTTCATTTTGTAGTCGATTAAACAAAACCCTTTTTAATACATGGGCCAAATGTCAGGATTTAACCGATTAATTAAAAATATATTATCAAAGCGACCCGGCTTTTGGTTTTTTCAAATCATCGGTTGGTCACTGTTGATCATATATTATGATACATCTTATCGTCCGTATATGTATCTGTATAAAGTGCCTTACTTTTGGGTTTTAGCTGCACTAATTGGTTTTTTCTTTTCATTACTATTGCGAAAATGGTACAGAATATTTTACAAACAACGCCTGAATATATACTATATCACAATACTTGTTACTTTAAGTTCATTGACAGTGGCTGTTATATGGGTAATCATCCGGGCTGGAATATTAACGCAAATTGAAAAATATTTCAATAACGGAATAGGCTCTGATGTTGATATTTATGCAGATAATTTATCATATAAAATTATTTTTTGGGTTGCGGATAAATTTTGGCCCTTGCTGGTGTGGAGTACATTATACTTCGGCATTAAGCTCTGGCAGGATTTGGATGATGAAAGAGAGCGTGGCGAAAAAGCATTATTACTGGCTCAAACTGCCCAGCTCAGAATGCTACGCTATCAATTAAATCCACATTTTTTGTTCAATTCCCTTAGCTCCATCCAGGCACTGATTTATGATGATCCTAAGCATGCCGATTTAATGCTTACCGAACTATCTGATTTTTTGCGTTTTACGCTTCATGATAAAGAAAAACTTTATATTCCTCTCAGGGATGAGGTGGTCATCATCCAAAAGTATTTATCAATGGAAAAAAGGCGATTCCCTGATCGGCTTAATTATTCTGTGACTTTTACCGAAGAGGCAGCTAAGCAAGAGGTGGTTGCTTTCATTCTTCAGCCATTTGTTGAAAATGCAGTTAAATATGGGATGAGAACCTCGCCCGAAAAATTGTTAATCGATATAAAAGGATTTATTCATGACAAAAAATTAGTGCTGGAAATCATGAACAGCGGTAAATGGATAGAGCAAGGATCAAATGAAGGTACCGGCATCAGAAATGTGATCGAACGGCTTCAGAATGCTTATACTGATAAGTTTAAAATTTTTATTGATAAAGGCATTGATTCTGTTATCGTGAGTATCGAAATTTCAATTAAATGATGAAAAATGGCTATTTTGAGCAGTGAATGACGACTGGTATTTTTTATCACAGATTTTCCCTGATCATGCATCAGTTATTTTTAAATAATTAATGTACTAAAGATGAAAAAGTGTACAGCCTATATCGTGGATGATGAGCCACTGGCAATCCGATCACTAACCAAAAAACTGGAAGATTTTCCTGAAATTGAGTTAGTTGGGCAGTCAACCAGAATGCCAAAAGCCATTGTTGAAATCGAAACCTTCAAGCCGGATATTCTTTTCCTCGATATTCAACTCATGGAAGGAACGGGATTCGATCTTTTGAATCAGATAAATTTTGCGGGCCAGGTCATTTTTGTAACTGCATTTGATGAATACGCTTTCCGGGCTTTCGAAATAAATGCGCTCGATTATATTCTTAAACCGGTTTCGAATGAACGACTTAAATCTGCCCTTGAAAAGTTAAGCGATAAAAATATCGATAACAATAAACAAGGCATAAGGTACAAAATAACGGATAGAATACTCATATTAGAACGTCACAATATGAAATTTGTGTTGGTAAGCTCTATAGAAATAATCGAAGCTTCCAGAGATTATACTACCATCAAAACCAGTGAAGGTAAAAGTCATCTGATACTGAGGTCAATGAGGGAGTGGGAAGAATCTTTGCCGTCTGAACATTTTATCAGGATTCACAGGTCCTATATCGTCAACATCAACAATATTATCAGTATCGAACGTACTTCTTCTTCAACAGGAAGGGTCTTTCTTAAAAATTTTACCAACCCCATTACTTTGTCAAGAACCTATTATAAGAATGCCAGAATAAATTACTTGTAGATATCATTTACTTCATTCTTTGTTTCAATAAATTATTAATCATTTAATTTTTAATCTATGAAATCATTATTAGCAAAAATTTTGCTTGTTATTGTCATGACAATATTTGCAAATCCAATCATTTCCGCTCAGGAACTTAACAAGAATTTGGAGGTTCTCAAACCATTACTGAATAAGACCTGGGAAGGTAAACTAAAAGCACCGGATGGCTCTGCCGAATTTACCGTTGTAAGAACCTATGAATTAATGGATAAGGGCACGATTATAAAATGTACTAAAAAGAATGCCGATCTTGGTGGATATGGTGAAGGTTACTTTTATTGGGACGATCTTGAAAAGAAAATAGCTTTCTTTTTTATCGAAACGAATGGGGTTTTCAATACAGGCTTTGTTTCTGTTGAGAAGGATGTAATTACAATTGAAGGCAAGATGACATGGCCGTCCCAGACCAACCCTCAGGTTAAGCAATCTTTTGATTTTAAAAACACTTTTGAGTTTACTGAAGAAGGAAAATTGATAGATAAGTGGTTCCAAAATGCTTTCGGACCATGGAGGCCGGGGCATACGATTGAATTTAAAATGGTCAAAAAATGATGATTGAGTAGTTGTATTTGCTTGCCAATTATAAGAGCGATTTTATCACAATTGCTAATTTTTGCCGATTTTAACTCAAATAACCTTTTTACAGATCAAATTTCAAATCGATCTGATTTATTGTCAAAAAAATTGAAATAAGATTTGTCGCTACATATTACCTCTTGTCGATGTATTATTTGCCTGGTATAATTAGC
Source organism: Bacteroidota bacterium (assembly GCA_018816945.1). Lineage (NCBI taxonomy): Bacteria > Pseudomonadati > Bacteroidota > Bacteroidota bacterium. Next base: position 38,884 of record JAHIVC010000054.1, read on the forward strand.
TGATATCATGGTAACTTATATATTCATAATAACGTCGTATTAAAAAAGTAATGGTATAATATAAAATATAAGTCATGAAAAATATGTTACTGCTTTGGTTTGTATGTATATTTTTTGCCAACAATATATTAAGCCAAACAGAAGGGGAGTGGAAGCAGGATATTGATTTATTGGTTAGTAAAATTGAACAATATCATCCCATGCCCTGGACTAAAATCTCTCAAAAACAGTTTGAAGATAAAGCAGAAAATTTAAAATTAAACTTAAATCTTTGGGATAATGAAAAAATTACACTTGAGATATTAAAGCTTGTCGCATCAATAAAGGATGGTCACACACAAGTGTTACTTGATAATCAGGATAATTTCAATCTGTGGTTCCCTGTCAGGATCGATCT